>DAOMZC010001297.1:0-1994 GCA_035437965.1 Pseudomonadota bacterium | reverse complement strand
CGCTACCGGATCGCCGAGCGCATCCGCGGTCCGCGCACCTTTGAAGGGGCCCAGACCGCCCCCGCGCTGGTCCTGGAGCCGCTGCCGCCGCCGCCCCCCGAGCCCGCCCTGAGCCCCGCGCCGACGCACCCCGAGCCGGCGGCGCCGCCCAGCCCGGGCTCCGGGCCGCCCCCGCAGCTGTCCCCAGACCTGCCTATCGACCGCGAGCTGCAGTGACCGCCGGGCCGCCGGCCGCGGGCCGCGGGCCGCGGGGTAGACCAGGCGGCCATGTCGCGCCGCGTCGTAGGGCTCCAGCCTACCCGCGCGGCCGGCGCGCCACGTAGATGTAGGTCTAAGGCCCAGGTTCTACGCCGTCGCTGCAACTGCCCCCCGCCATGCTCCCGCCATGCTCCCGCCATGCTCCCGCCATGCTCCCCGGGAAACTCTGCAGATCCGACTCGGGCGACGGATTGACGCTGCGGTGCCTTGACCCGTGGGCGGGACTCTTCGATGATTATTGGCAATGTCTGGCTCCACCAAAAATCCACCGCCCCCTGGCCAGGGCTCCGGTAGGGCCCCCGACCCGGGGCCAGCGCCCGAGTCGTCAGGCCGGGGCCCCGTGGTGCAGGTGGGCGGCAGCAGCGGTCAGGGTCGGAGCCACGAAGATCTCTCGGCGACCGTGGACCTGCCCGCCGGTGGAGTCGGCTCGCTGCCGTCGGCGCAAGAGCCGTCCTGGACCAAGAAGATGGATCCTCGCATCGGCCAGTTCTTCGGCAAGTATCGCGTCGAAGCGGTCATCGGCAAGGGGGGCATGGGCCTTGTCTACGAGGGCGAGGACACCGTCCTCAACCGTCACGTCGCGATCAAGTTCCTCCCCGAGTCCCTGACCCAGAACCCCAAGGCGATCGAGCGCTTCATCACCGAGGCCCAGGTCGCCGGACGCCTGAACCACCCCAACGTCATCGCGATCTACGACATCGGCCAGGAGGCCGAGCACTTCTACATCGTGATGGAGCTTCTGAACCCGCTCTCCGCCGCCGGCTACGTCAAGGAGCGCGGGGCGATGCACTGGGCGGAGGCGACCAAGATCATCGCCGACTGCTGCTCGGCGCTGCACGCGGCGCACCAGGTGGGGCTCATCCACCGCGATATCAAGCCCGACAACATCCTGTGCTCACCGACGGGGACGACCAAGCTCGTCGACTTCGGGCTGGTCAAGGACACGCAGTTCGACGCCACCTCGCTGACCCAGACCGGGGTGGTCGCGGGGACCCCGCTGTACATGAGCCCAGAGCAGGCCAGCGACGGCCTCCTCGACCACCGCAGCGACATCTACTCGCTCGGCGCGACCTACTTTACCCTGCTCACCGGGCGGCCGCCGTACTCGGGCGACGCGGCGCCGCAGATCATGTTCAAGCACGTGACCGCGCCGACGCCCAACCCGCGCGAGCTCGTCCCCGAGATCCCCGAGGCGTGCGCCGAGGTCCTGTTCAAGGCGATGCAGAAATCGCCCACCGACCGCTTCCAGACCGCCGACGAGATGCGTCAGGCCCTGGAGGCGACGATCAAGGACCCGTCGAGCCGCGTCTTCTCGTTCCTGGTGCCGCACGAGCCGTCGCTGCTCAACATGCGGCGGCCGATGCGGATCAGCATGGGGGGCGGCAGCATCAGCGCCTTCAACAACCCCAAGACCTCGGGGTCGATGGCCTCGATGGGGTCGATGCTGTCGAGCGGGCGCTCGCTCGGGCCGCCGCATAACCTGATGAACTCGGGGCAGATGATGGCCGGCGGGGGCAGCCCGGGGGATCCGCGCGGCAACTTCTCGGCCTCGCCCGAGGTGTCGCAGCAGGGTCACCCGCCGCAGACGCGGACCACCATGCTGATCGGCGGGGCGCTGGTGCTGGCGCTGTTCGCGTTGATGCTGATCTCGTTCCGCATCTTCAAGCCGACGCCCGAGGTGCCGACGCCGCCGCCGCTGGTGGTGCTCGCCGACCTCGCGGCGCCGCCGCCGCCCA
>DAOMZC010001296.1:0-1994 GCA_035437965.1 Pseudomonadota bacterium | reverse complement strand
CGCAGAAAGAGGATAAGGCGAGCGTGATAGTTCACGTCGACGCGCTGGCTCAAGAACCGCTCCAGCGCCAGCACCAGGTCCTGCGGGCTCAAGAATCGATCCTGCCGTCGCTTCTGCAGGCAGCGGTCGAGGATCGCGAGCAGCTCGGCCGGCAGGCGGGCCCCGCTCTTGTCGGCGGTCAGCGGCGGCGGCGCCGCGGTGCGGATCTTCTCCAGCACCGACTGCCCGGCGTCCTCGACGAACGGCTTGCGGCCGCTGAGCATCTGGTAAAGGACGATGCCGAGGGCAAACTGATCCGAGCGGAAGTCGAGCCGCTCGCCGAGGATCTGCTCGGGGCTCATGTAGCTCGGCGTGCCCAGGCCCACCCCGGTCGCCGTCAGGTCCTTGGCGTAGCGCAGGTCGTCGGCGATGCCGAAGTCGCCGAGCTTGACCACCCCCGCCTTGGTCAGAAGGATGTTGGCCGGCTTGAGGTCGCGGTGCAGGACCCCCGAGAAGTGCAGGTAGTCGAGCGCCCGCGCCACCTGCAGGGCGACGATCGCCGCCACCTCGGGCACGAGCGGGCCGGCGCGGTCGAGCAGGTCGTACAGGTCGACCCCGTCGACGAGCTCCATGACGATGAACAGCGCGCCGCGCTCGCGATAGAAGTCGTAGACGTGCACGAGGTTTTCGTGCTGAAGCTGGGCCAGCGTGCGCGCCTCGCGCTCGAAGCGCTCGACGAAGCCCGCCTCTTCCATCACCGCGGTCTTGAGGGCCTTGACCGCGACCTTGCGGCCCAGGCTCTCCTGCTCGGCGCGGTAGATGACCGCCATGCCACCGGCGGCAAGCTCCGCCTCGATACGACAGTTTCCGACGCGCTCCAGCATGGCTAGCGGCGAAGGCGGGGCGGCGCTAAAGTCCGATAGACCGCCTCTGCCTGAAGTGCGTTGATCCCGATGACCGCGCAGCTTTTCAGCCACGCAGGAAAGGGGTTTTTTAAGTGCACCTCACTGAGATACCATATCGGACTCAGACATCCCCTTGGATTTTGGGGCTTTTGGTGCGTGACGAGACCAACGAGACGCTGATGATGCGGTTCCGGGACGGAGACGTTCGCGCCTTCGAGTTCCTGCTCTCGCGGCACCAGAAGCCCATCTACGAGTTCATCCTGCGCTCGGTCGGCCCCTACAACACGGCCCTCGCCGAGGATCTCGCCCAGGAGACCTTCCTGCGGGTCGTCAAGCAGGCCAAGACTTACGAGCAGCGGGCCAAGTTCACCACCTGGCTTTACACCCTGGCCCGCAACCTGTGCATCGACAACGCGCGCCGCATGGTCCACCGCAAGGCGCGCAGCCTCGACCAGCCAGACGAGGAGGGGCAGACGCTGCTCGACCGCACGGCGGACAAGGGCCAGGCCGTCGACCAGAAGGTCATCGGGCAGCAGCTGCAGACCCGGCTCCAGCAGGCGATAGACGCGCTGCCCGACGACCAGCGCGAGGTCTTTCTGATGCGTGAGCAGGCCGACCTGTCGTTCAAGGAGATCGCCGAGGTGGTCGGCATCTCGGAGAACACGGTCAAGAGCCGGATGCGTTATGCGCTGGAGAAGCTGCGCACGCACCTTGAAGAGTACCAAGACATGGCACGGGCACTCCCATGACGCAGCAGTGTAAATACGACGAGCAGCTCCTCGACTATGTGTACGGGGAGCTGAGCGAGACGGAGGCCAGGCGCTTCGCCGACCACCTGCAGGGCTGCGGCGCCTGCGCGGCGCAGGTCGCGTCCTTTGGCAGGGTCCGCCAGGAGTTCAAGAACCGCCCGCCCATCGAGCCGGCCGGCGAGTCGCTGCAGCGCATGACGGCGCTGCTCATGCAGGCGGCGACGGAGAGCGCGGCGGCCGGCAGCCCCGCGGCGACCGGCGGCGGCGGCAAGATCCTGCAGCTCCGCTCGCGCAGCCTGCGCCGCCTCTTCCTCAACCCGGCGGGCGGGGTGATGGCGGTGGCCGCCGCGGCGCTGTTCTG
>DAOMZC010001295.1:0-1995 GCA_035437965.1 Pseudomonadota bacterium | reverse complement strand
AGGAGGCCGCAGACCCCGGAGTCGGCGGCCACCCGCACCACCGCGTCCTTGGTCAGCACCAGCGTCCTGTCGATACCGCCGGCAGCGCCCGCGGGACCGGTTAGCGGGACCGCCACCGCGGCAGGCAGCGCGGCCCCCGCCTGCGCCGGCAGCGTGCGACCCAGGCGCGTCCAGCGGTCGCGACCGGCCGCGTACACCATCACCCGCAGCGAGCCGGGTCCGTGCTCGAGCTTGAGCTCCACCGCGACCCCCGAAGGCACCGCGGCCTGGCAGCTGGAGACGCGGGTGCCGTCGGCGAAGATGAAGGTGCAGCGCACCTCGCCCTCGACCACCGCGACCCGCTCGGTGGCCGCCGCCGGCACCCGGAGGCGCAGGCTGCCGGGGGCGCGCGGGGCGTCCTCATAAAGGCCCAGGCTGCTCAAGGCGAGCTCGCGCTCGGGCGCATCGAGCAGCACGGTGGTCACGTCGGCCTGCGAGTCGCTGGAGCTGATGAGCAGCTTGCCACCGCGACCGGCGACCACGCAGCGCGACAGCATCGTCGGGCGAGCGGCCGGAGCGCACAGCTCCAGCGCCCGGCCGCCGTCGTCCAGCAGCACCGCCCAGGCGTCGCCGGGCAGCGTCAGCTCCAGCCGCGCGCGCTGGTTCCCCGGCAGCGTGAACAGCGACCCCTGCGAAGCGAGCGCCAGGCGGGTCCGCCCGAGCTGCAGGTCGGTGGCCTGCGCCGGCAGCACCACCGCCCGGTGGGTGAGCTGCGCCCCGATCGGCGCCGCCGCGCCGGGGGTCGGGGCCCACGCTCGCGCGATTGCCGCGGTGCCCACGTTGCTGGCGGCGAAGCAGGCGCGCCCGTGCGACTCGCGGACGCCGGTCTCGAAGGCGCAGGCCGGGGCGGCGCGCTCGCCGTGCGGGACCTCGGCGGTGAGCAGGAAGACCGTGCTCTTGGCCGCGGTGAGCCCCTGCAGCCACGGCTGCGCCGACAGGGTCAGCGGCAGCGTGGTCGCCACCCCGGCGGTGACGAGCTGCTCGTCGAGCGGCAGCTGCAGATCCTTGGTGCCGAAGGTGGCGAACACCGCCGGACCGGCGGCCAGCGAGGTCTGCGGCCCGCACGGGCGGAGCAGCCCGCGCGCCTCGCCGCCCAGGCAGTACACCTGCGGCGCGGTCGCGTAGCGCCCGGCCCGCGGGATCGTCACCAGGCTGGCCTGCGCCGCCGGCAGGGTGCCGCGGCCGCCGGCGCGCACGGGCTTGCTGTGGAGGCTCTCCTGCACCTGGGTGGTGCCGTCGGTGGTCCACAGGCGGACCTTGAAGCGCTCGGTCTGCGGGCGAACCAGGAGCTCGCACTCGCGGACGCGGGTCTTTTTGTGCACCACCTGGCCGCGCCCGTCTTCAAGCGCGCACGAAAACGCCGACTTCGCCCGGAACCCGAGCTCGTAGACCGCGTCCGGCTCGGTCGCCGAAGCCACCGGCAGCGCCACCGTCTGCACCGCCGCGGCGAGCGTGCGCGTCGCGCCGTCCTTGACCAGGCCCCCGTCCTCCACCGCCGCCAGCCCCAGCGCCAGCCGGGTCTGCCCGGGGCGCTGCGTCTTGGACTCGAGCACCAGGCGGTAGTTGCCGGCGAGCAGCGGCTCGGCCAGCGCGCAGTTCCAGTCGGCGGCATTCTCGCTGCTCTCGAAGACCAGGCGGTCGCCGTCAAAGAGCCGGCAGAGCAGGTCGGCTTCGCCCTCGGTGCGCAGGCGGAGGGTGCCGTCGCGCGGCATGTGCACCGGCACCACCACCGGGGTCGGCAGCTCGCGCGCCATCCCCGGCAGCAGGACCGCGCTGCCCAGGTGGAGCTTGTACTGGATCCCCACGTCGCCCCGGCTGTGCTCGGCCACCAGCTTGTACTGGCCGCGCGGCAGCGTGACCCGGGTCCCCGGCGGCAGCGGCGGCGCGGCGCTTGCCTGCAGCAGGCCGGGCCGCGGCGGAGGAGGAGGCGGCGGCGTATATTCACTGCTCTCCCCG
>DAOMZC010001294.1:0-1998 GCA_035437965.1 Pseudomonadota bacterium | reverse complement strand
AGGCGGTGCCCGCCCTGCTCGGCGCGCTGGCGAAGGAGGAGGACCTGGGCCTGCGCACTTCAGTCATCCAGGCGCTGGCCGTCCTGCGCGACCCGCGCGCTGTCGCTCCGCGCGTGCGCCTTGTCGCGAGCCGCGCCTTTCAGGGGCAGCTGCAGCGAGCGGCCGCCGAGGCGCTCTACTCGTTCGCGCCGGCCGAGGCGAAGCGGGCGATCGCCGAGCTCCTCGGCCGCGAGCCGGACCCCGACCAGCAGCGCAACCTCGGCGCGGTCCTGGCGGCGCCGCCGCCGCAGTATCCGTACTGGCCGCCCGAGCTCCTGCCCCTGCACCAGCGGACCCTGGACGCCGCGCGCCTGGCCGGCGAGCGCTTCAAAGAGCCTGAGCTCGCCGAGCTGCTCGCCTGCATCGACTCGCCGCTCGGCGCGGTGGCGGCGGGCTGCCTCCATGCCCTGGGAGCCCGGCGGGCCGAGTCGGCGGTGCCGGCGATCGCCGCCCTCGGACCGCGGTCGCGCCCGGCCCTGGCGGCGCTGGCGATGATCGCCTCACCAGCGGCGATCGAGAAGCTGCTGGCCGCCGTGCAGTCCGCGGAAAAGAGCGTGCGCGAGCCCGCCATCGAAGCGCTGCGTCACGCCGGCCGGTGGTCGGTGCCGATCCTGATCGAGCTCCTGGCCGATGAGTCCCTGCGCCGCCGCGGCGAGCCGCCCGAGCCGTCCGCGCCGTCCGCGCCGGGCTCACCGCGGTGGCCCGATGAGCACCTGGCGCACCGCGTGCTGCAGGCGGTCCTGGCGACGGCCGGGCTCCGCGGGCGCGAGCTAAACCTGGCCCACGGCGGCAGCTTCGACCTGGACGCCGAGATCCAGGCGGTCCGGCTGTGGTGGCGCCGCTACGGTGAAGAGTTCCTGCGCGGGGCGGCGGTGCCGAGCCCGAACCTGACCGCGGTCTTCTTCATGACCTGAGGCGTCCCCCGGGCTCAGGTTGTCACCGCCGCCGTCGGTTTGCTGCTAAGACTGCGGCATGAGCTCTTTCGCCACTGTCCCGCTCGCCCCCCCGCTCGCGCAGGCGCTCGAGGTGCTCGGCTTTGTCGCGATGACGCCGGTTCAAGAACACGCGCTGCCGCCGCTGCTCGCCGGCCGGGACGTCATCGCCCAGGCGCGCACCGGCAGCGGCAAGACGGTGGCCTTCGGGCTGGCGCTGCTGTCGCGCCTCGCGGTCGAGTCGGCGAGCGTGCAGGCGCTGGTGCTGTGCCCGACCCGCGAGCTCGCCGAGCAGGTCGGCGCCGAGCTGCGTCGCCTGGCGCGCTTCCTGCCCAACCTGCGCGTCGTCACGCTGTGCGGCGGCGTGCCGGTGCGCACCCAGACGCCGTCGCTGCAGCGGACCCCGCAGGTGGTGGTGGGGACGCCGGGGCGCATCCTCGATCACCTGCACCGCGGCAGCGTGGGGCTCGCCGCGCTGCGCGTGCTGGTGCTGGACGAGGCTGACCGCATGCTCGACATGGGCTTTGTCGATGCCATCACCGAGATCGTCGCGCAGACTCCGCAGACCCGCCAGAGCCTGCTCTTCTCGGCGACTTTTCCCGCCGAGATCCGCGCCCTCAGCCGCCGGCTGCAGCGCGAGCCGGTCACGGTCACCGTGGACACCGCGGTGCAGGCCGCCGAGCTCGCGCAGATCTTTTATGAGGTGGCGCCGGCCGACAAGCTGGCCGCCCTGGTCGCCCTGCTCAGCGAGCATCGCCCCGAGTCAGCGCTGGTCTTCTGTCACACCCGCAGCGACACCCAAGAGCTCGCAGAGGAGCTCGACCGCTGCGGCTTCTCCGCGCTCGCGCTGCACGGGGAGCTCGAGCAGCGCGAGCGCGATGAGGTGCTGCTGCGCTTTTCCCACAAGAGCTGCTCGATCCTGGTCGCCACCGATGTCGCGGCCCGCGGGCTGGACATAAAAGGACTGCCGCTGGTGATCGCCTGGGAGCTGCCCCTTGATCCGGATGTGCACATCCATCGCATCGGC
>DAOMZC010001293.1:0-1999 GCA_035437965.1 Pseudomonadota bacterium | reverse complement strand
GGTGACGGCGCTCGATGTCTACGCCGCGCGCCTCAAGGATGCCGACGCGGCCCCGGCGCTGCGCAGCCAGGCCTGCGCGCTGCTCGTCCGCCACGGGTTCAGCGCCGCCGCGGCGCAGCAGCAGCAGGCCCACACCACCGTCGCCGCCGCCCTCATCGAGCTCCTGTCCGACCCCGCCGCCGATGAGCGCATCGCCGGCACGGTGATAAGCTGCGCCCGCGCCCTCGGCGAGCTCGGCGACGCCCGCGATCTGCAGGTGCTCATGCAGACCGCGACGGCCACCGCCAGCGAGGTCCCCCCGCCCATCCGCCAGAGCGCGCTTGAGTCCATCGCCAAGATCTGCGGCCGCGGCCCGGCCCTGTCACCGGCGCTGCGCAAGGACCTGGCGAGCACGTTCCAGGCCGCGGCCAAGGACCCCGAGGCGCGCGTCCAGGCCGCCGCCCAGCGCGCCCAGGCCCGCTGCCGCTGAGCCGCCGCGCCTCGCTCGGTTCCTCCTCGCTGCCTCCTGAAGCAGGTTGGATTGGCTAAAGGTTTGACCACTATCAGCCAATCAGCCGACCGTTTCTGCGAATTGAGCGCCCGAGCTGTGGGCATGTCACAAGCGCAGCGACGCGATCAGTGATGCGATCATAGATAAATCTCCGCCGACAAAGCAAAATAGCCTTTGACAAGGCTCGGTTGAGGTTGCACCTTTCCCACAACAGGGCTCATCCTGGTTTCCTGAACCGGCTCGTCGCTGTGTCGCCATCTTTTGTGGCCTCCGCCTCTGGTTGCAGCTTGCCAGATCACGGGCACCCGAAGGTCGCAGCGGGCCAAGGAGGTTCGCCATGTCGCTCAAGCACCTGTTCGCCGGCATCCTGTTCGGAGTCTTCACGGTGACGCTGGGCTACGACCCGGCGGGCGTCGCGCCGGTCGCGCTCGCCCCCGGGGTCGTCGGAGCAGACAAGACACCGGCCGCCGACCCGAGCACCGCCCAAGATCGAGCCGCCGAGGACAAACGCGCTGCGCAGGCGGCGCGGGACGCGGCCCGCGACAAGAGCCCGAGCCGCGACAAGTCCACCAAGCCCACCGCACGCGAGATGACCTGGGCGCATCGGCTTGTATTTCCGGCGGGCAATAAGTTTTAATTCAAGCGCCGGGCCGTGATAACGCAGCGCGTTATGCGTATATGATGCACTGAGTTAATCGGGATCGCCGGCGGAGTTGTGGCCCAATGCTCGCCGCGCCCATCGGCGGCATCTCAGCTTGCATGCAGACTGCAAGTGGACCGATGCTAGAGCCGATGCGCACGTCGGGGCGGCGAAAGTTGCGGCTTCGGCTCGGCTGGGCCGTTATTTTCGTAGGCATGTCGCTGGTCGCCACGCTCAGCCTGCACTTCAGCGCCGCCGCGCGGCTGGAGGTCCGCACCCCGCCGACCGTCCCGTTCGACGCCATCATCGTGCCCGGCTGCCCGAGCGCCGCCGATGGCGCCCTCACCCGCTGTCAGGCGCGCCGCGCCATGTGGGCCTCGATCCTGTGGGAGCGCGGCTACGCCCAGCACTTCATCACCTCGGGCGGGGCGGTCTACTCGCCCTACGTCGAGGCCGAGGCGATCGCCGCGGCGATGGCAGCGCTGGGGGTGCCGGCCGACCGCATCTACCTGGACGCCGACGCGCTGCACACGGACGAGAACATCTACAACGCCCTGCAGATCGCCCGCCACAAGGGCTGGGCGCGGCTGGCGGTCGCCTCGGATCGCGGACAAGCCGTGGGGGCCTGCCAGATGCTCGAGGACTGGCACAAGCAGTGCGGCGCCTTCTCGATGGACTACCCGCTGGTCGAGCAGCGCCTGCAGGCGACGCCGGAGGTCCTGGGCGTGCGAGTCGCCCCGGTGCCGGCCGCTCACTTCGTGCCGCTCAAGCAGCGCGAGGCTGAGCGCGCGCGCCAGCTCGGGCGACGACCGCGACCGCCCTCGTACGTCCTGTATCCGCTGATGCTGCTGCGCCGGGCCCTGGGCGGG
>DAOMZC010001292.1:0-2003 GCA_035437965.1 Pseudomonadota bacterium | reverse complement strand
GAAGCGCCAGTTCTCCGAGGTCTTGGAGCTTATGTGGATCACCCCGTCGAACGGAATCGGAACCGTCGGACTCCGCGAGCCCGTCTTGAGGAAGACCAGGTTCAGGGAGAACTCGACATAGGTGCGATCCAGGCGGCCGGCGCGGAAGAAGAACCCGGTCCGCGGCTGATAGCTGGGTGTGCCGAAGCTCCCATGATCGAGGCTGCTCGTGATTCCGGCCCCACCCGCGACGCCGATGGTGAACCTGCGGCTGCCGTACCCGAGGCGGGCCTGGGCCTGCACGCCGAAGATCGGGAACGTCACCGCTGTCGGCGCAATCTCCGCGCCGAGGAGCAGGCCGGACTTGAAGATGTGCTCGAAGCCGACATCGAGCAGCGCCCCGCCGGTGATGGTGAACAGGCTCCACAGCGGCCGGGCGCGAAAGTAGAGGCGGCTCTGTCCCTCCCAGACCGGGGGCGCGGTGGGGCCGAGCGCCGGCGGCGGGAGCGGGGCCGGCGCCACCGGCACCACGGCCGGAACGCTGGGGTAGGCGGGGGACTGCTGGTACTGGCTCATGGCCAGCGCGGCGTAGCTGCTGGCCTCCTTTTGCTCGGCGGGCGAGAAGGTCTCGCTCTGGGTGGTCACGACCGAGCAGGCGGCCAGGGCGTCTCTGGGCTCGCCGCACTGGTGGTAGACGCGGCAGAACCAGATCATCTCATGGGGGTGATGCTGGCTCGGGTCCATGGTGACCAGGGTCTTGAGCGCGGCCTCGCAGCGGCCGGCGGCCAGGAGCCCCGGGACCACGCTCTCCGGGTCGATGCTGCTGCCGTCAAGGGGGGCGATGACAGCTCTGGGCGGCGCGGCGGGGACGGGCTCATCGGCGCGGGCGCTTAGCGACAGCAGGCCGACCAGCAGCCCGGCGAGGTTCATGAATAGTCCACTAGAAAAAGGAATTCGGCGCGAGCGAAGAGTCATCATTGGAGCACCTTGATAAGTTCAAAAGTTGCAGCCGACCTATGCAAGGGCCTTGCCCAGTTCCAGGTCCGCGGAATCCCACGGTCTGAAGCAGCTGCGCCACTTTTCCGGCTGGACGATTTCGTCCGCTCGCGCTGGACCTGGAGCAAGTCAGCCAGCGACGGCCCGGGCCGGCGCGGCGCCGGGAGTATGCTCAGGCCGCGCGCTCCGCCGAGCGCCAAAGGGAAGCCTCGGCGACCGAGCCGTCCGCGAGCCGCTCTGACAGGCGGCGGACGCTTTTTCGGCGGGCTCACTCGGGGGTGACAGTCCCGGTGGTGGTGACCGCCAGCGCCACCAGCGTGACGAGCAGCTCGGCGACCCTGCAGGGCTCGGCCAACCCGGTCGCCGCCACCACCACGGCCTGGTTCCGCTACAGCCCCACCGATCCCGGGGCCTGCAGCGACACCTTCGGCACGCGGACTCCGTCGAGCGGCGGCACCGCCGTGGGCTCGGGCATCACCAGCGTCCCCTACAGCGGGCCGATCGGCGGCCTGACTCCGGCGACGACGTACTACTTCTGCGCGATTGCCAACAACTCGTACGGGACCAGCTTCGGCGCGGTCCTGTCGTTTACCACGCCGGCAACGGTGCCCGCGGTGACCACCAGCGGCGCCTCGAGCCTGACGCGGACCACCGGAGTGCTCAACGGATACGCCAACCCCGGCGGCGATACGACCACCGGCTGGTTCCGCTACAGCAGCAGCAGCCCCGGAACGTGCAATGACACGTTCGGCACGCGGGCGCCCGCCACCGGCGGCACGGCGCTCGGCGCGGGCAACAGCTCGGTGACGTTCGGGCAGCCGATCACGGGGCTGTCACCGGGAGTTACCTACTACTACTGCGCGATCGCCGCCAACTCGGTAGGAACCGCGTGGGGCGCGGTGCAGACCTTCATCACCCCGGGCTTGCCGACCGCGGTCACCTTGCCGACCTCGAGCATCACCAACACCACGGCGACGCTCAACGGCTCGGGCAACCCCAACCGGGCGGCGACCAGCGGCTGGTTCCGC
>DAOMZC010001291.1:0-2012 GCA_035437965.1 Pseudomonadota bacterium | reverse complement strand
GGCGGCGACGCCACGGCCGCTGCGGGTCGGGCCGGTAGGGCTGGGTCGGCCCGAGCTGGGCCTGCGGCGCCCCGATGATCGAGGCCGAGCGCTCGCGGCGCAGCGCCATCAGGCCCATCACCGCCAGCTTGGCGACGTAGTACGGCGGGCACGGCCACATCGAGGTGTCGTAGCGGTAGCCGTGCGCCTCCAGGACATCGAAGAGCTCCATCGACAGCTGGTAGCCCGGGGCGCGAAACCCGAGCGGCGGTCGCCCCTGCGGGTGGAGGCGGCGCAGGGCGGCGTGGCAGTCGCCGATCTCGCGCTCGAGCTCGGCCCGCGACCGCCGGGCGAGGTCGTAGGGGTGGGTGTGCGAGTGGTTGCCGAGCTCATGACCGGCGGCAGCGGCGTCGGCGAGGAGGGCGCGGCCGGAGGCGCACTGCTCCAGGTCCTGGCCGACGACGAAAAGCGTCGCCTTGATGCCGAAGCGATCGAACAGCTCGAGCAGCCGCGGCAGTGCCCGCTCGAGGATGACCTGCGCCAGCGGCCCCGCCGGCGGCGGCTGGCCGTGGATCTGGTAGTAGCAACGTAGGGGGTCCAGGTCGACCGAGACGCTCGCCAGCCGTAAACGCATGAAGGGACTATGCCACGTCATAGGTCCGGCCAAAAGCCCAGTTGCCGCGGCGGCGGGTCAGTGACCGAAGATCCAGTCGCGGAGGTCCTTGACGACCAAGAGCAGCAGCAGCCCGAGCAAGAGGATCATGCCGACCAGGTGCACGATCTGCTCGACGCGCTGGTTCACCGGTCGCCGGGTGACGAGCTCCCAGCCGAGGAACACCAGCCGCCCGCCGTCGAGCGCCGGCAGCGGCATGAGGTTGAAGAAGCCGAGCAGGGTGCTGATCATCGCCACGAACTGCAGCCCCTCGGCGGCGCCGCGGCTGAGCTGCTCTTTCATGATGCGGATGATCCCGACCGGGCTCTTGAAGTCGGCCTTCTGGCGCCCGCGGAAGATGTCGACGAAGCCCTTGAGGTTGAGCCAGGTCAGCGTCAGCGGCTGGTGCAGCGCCAGGCGCACGGCGGGCATGAAGCCCTGCCGCTGCCGCGCCTCGATCGAGACGAGCTCGATGCCGGCCAGCCACTGGCCCTGATCCTGGACCGCGGTGATGTGCAGCTCTTTCTGCTCGCCGCCGCGCAGGACGATGAAGGTGAGCGGGCGGCCGGCGGCGCGCCCGATGGCCGGACGAACGTCGCCGGGGTCGGCCATCGACTGCCCGTCGATGCTCACGATCTGGTCGCCGTCCAGCATGCCGCCCAGCGCCGCCGGCTTGCCGGGCAGCACGTGCTTGGCCATGGTGCCGGTGATCGTCGGGATGCCCAGCGCCCAGTTGAGGCCGAGCAAGAGGAGCACCGCGAAGGCGTAGTTTATGACCGGCCCGGCGGCGATGGTGATGAAGCGCTGCCAGGCGGGGCGGTTCGGGTAGGAGCGGGGGTCGTCGCTGTCGATCGCCTCGTCCTCGGGGTTGAGGCCGGCGATCTGCACGTACCCGCCGAGCGGGATGACGCCGACCTGGAACATCGTCTCGCCCCACTGACGGCGGACGATTGCCGGCCCGAAGCCGATGGCGAAGCGGTCCACGCGCATGTTGCACAGGCGCGCGACCGCGTAGTGACCCCACTCATGGACGATGATGAGAATTCCCAAGGCGAGGACGGCAAGGAGCCCCAACAGCATGCCTAGCAGATTAGCCTGAAGCGCGGCGAGCCGCCAAGCGCGGCGACGTCCCGCCGCAGGCAATTTGCGGCCTCGCTGTCGCGGCGAGCCCTGCGCGCCGCGAGTTCAGAGCGCTGGCGGAGCTTGCGGGAGCCCGGCGGGACAGCCGAGCGGCCGTCCGAGGAGGCGAGGGGCAATCACTTCCCAGTCGAACTGCGCGGCGCGCGCGCGCGCTCGCGCCGAGCAGGCCGCGGAAACGCCGGGCGCATAGAGGACCTGGCGCAGCGCCGCGGTCAGCGCCGCCGGCCCGTCCGCGGGAACG
>DAOMZC010001290.1:0-2013 GCA_035437965.1 Pseudomonadota bacterium | reverse complement strand
CTCACCGACGCCCACCGAGTCGTGGGTGAAGATGTAGGTGACCGGCAGCTTGGACAGCGCGGCGAGGCGGATGCTCGGCCGCAGGTAGTCGGCGAACACCAGGAAGGTCGCGCCGCTCGGCTTGAAGATGCCGTCGTAGGCGATGCCGTTGAGGATGGCGCCCATGCCGTGCTCGCGGATGCCGAAGCGGATGTTGCGCCCGGCCGGGGTCGCGGGGGTGAAGTCGGCGCCGCCGTTTATGTAGTTGAGCGTCGAGCCGTACAGGTCGGCGCTGCCGCCGATGAGCTTGGGCAGGGCCGCCGCCAGCGGCTGCAGGACCTCGCTGCCGGCCTTGCGGGTGGCGACCTTGGTCTCCGGCGGGAAGGCGGGGATCTTGGCGAGCAGCGCCTCGGGATCGCACTCGCCGCCGCTGGCCAGCTCCGCCGCCAGGGTGGGGTTTTTGGCCTGCCAGGCGGTGAACAGCGACTGCCAGCGCTGGTACTCGGCCAGGAGGTGCTGCTTGCGCTCGGCGAAGTAGGCGCGCACGGCGTCGCTGACGTAGAAGTGCTCTTTGTCGGGCAGGCTGATCGCCTGGCGGGCGGCGTCGATGAACTTCGCGCCGCCCTCGCCGTGCGCCTTCTGGGTGCCGGCGACCTCGGGGATGCCCTTGCCGATGAGGGTCGTGGCGACGATGAACTGCGGCTTGCCGCTCTTGCTGGTGCGGGCGCGCTCGAACACCTGGGCGAACGCCTTGAGGTCCTGGCCGTCGACGTGGTGGACCTCGAAGCCGTAGGCGGCGAAGCGCTGGGCGGTGTCCTCGCTCTGGGTGGCGCTGGCCATGGCGTCCAGGGTGACGCCGTTACAGTCGTAGATGAGGATCAGGTTGTCCAGGTGGTTGTGGCCGGCGTACGAGGCCGCCTCGGCGGCGACGCCCTCCTGGAGGCAGCCGTCGCCGGCCAGGCAGACCACCTTGCTGGTGAAGATGGCGTGCTCGGCGGTGTTGTAGCGCGCCGCGGCCATCTTGCCGCTGACCGCGAGCCCGACCGCGTTGCCCACGCCCTGGCCGAGCGGCCCGGTGGTGCACTCGACGCCGGGGGTGTCGTGGAACTCGGGGTGGCCGGGGGTCTTGCTGTGGAGCTGCCGGAAGCGCTTGAGCTCATCGAGGGACAGGTCGTAGCCGCTAAGGTGCAGCCAGCTGTAAAGGAACATCGAGCCGTGGCCGGCCGACAGCACGAAGCGGTCGCGGTTGAGCCAGCGCGGCTCGTCGGGGTTGAACGAGAGCGCGTGCCCGAACAGCACCGCCCCCAGCTCGGCGCAGCCAAGCGGCAGGCCGAGGTGGCCGGACTGGCAGGCGTGAACTGCATCCATGGCAAGGCCGCGGGCGACGGTGGCGGCCTGAGACAGTAGGTCAGTCTGGAGATCGGCTTTGGTGGGATTCATAATAGCCCTTGTATATAGTCGAAGATCCTCGGCGAGGGCAACCTCAATAGAAGCACCGGCGGGGGCGGCCACAGACCCGGAGAAACCTTGGGGGACCTTGGAGGTCCTTGGGGGTCCTTGGGAGTCCTTGGAGGACCTTGGGACATTTGCTTATGCCGATGCAGGAAGAGGGCGCGCTTCCTTTAGCGATATTGAGGCGGTAGTGATGATTGGCTCACGACTAGCCTGGGCGATACCGGGATGAGGCGAAGCGCGACAGGATATGTTATGGAAGAGCTCGGAACGATAAGGTAACGATAAGGTAACGATAAAGAATTGATGGGCAGGAGATCGCTTATATCGTCTATATCGCTAATATCGTTAGCCCGTAAGGACGGCTTGGTCCTTCGGGGAGCGGCGGGGCGGGGGCCGGGTTTCCGGGTGGGGTGGTCGTGGCGGGCGGGACTCGGTTGTCGATAGCCAGGCGGGGCGGGCTTTTGGTCGGGGCGCTGCTCGCGCACCCCGGGCCGGCCCCGGCTGCCGAGCCCGCGGGGCTGCGCACCGGCGCCGTCCTTGGTCAGGTTGAGGCCGTGCGTTTGCGACGGGATGTCGGCG
>DAOMZC010001289.1:0-2014 GCA_035437965.1 Pseudomonadota bacterium | reverse complement strand
CGTTTGGCTCGGCATGGCCGGCCCGCACCTTCGGGCTCGCCGCGCCGCCAGCACCTCCGGAGAGGCAGTAGTGGCCCGTAACGCAGAAAAGACCAGCAAGGCCCGGCCCGGGGACAAGCCCGGGGAGCCCGACGACGACCAGGACAGCGATCTCGCGCTCCCGACGGACTCCGAGCCCGAGGCCGACGGCTACAAGCAGACCCGCCGCCAGGTCGCCCGCGGCGACAAGCCCACCGAGGGCAAGGGCAAGTCCGCCCCCGCCGGCCCGCCGCCGACCAAGTACCAGCAGTTCATGGAGCAGCACTGGGAGGGCTGGCTTAGCCAGGTGCTCCTCATCGCCCTCCTTGGCGCCGGCGTCATCGGCTACAAGATGGACCTCCTTCGCGAGTCGATGGTCGGCATCCTCTTATCAGGGGGCCTCGTCGCCTCCGCCATCTACGTCACCGCGATTCCAGCCTACGATCTGATCAAGAACTCTACCGGCCGCCGCCTGTTCGCCGCCCTGGTCGTGCTGTGGGTGATCGCCGCCGGCTACCCCACCCTGCGCAAGGGCATGTCGCGCAAGGTCCTGGCCGAGACCGTGCTTACCGAAGAGCAGAAGACGGTCAAGCTGCCCATCGCCGAGGGCCAGGTCGGTCCCTACGATGTAACGATCAGCGGCTCGCTGAAGCCCGACGCCGCCCAGAGCTCCAACATCGGCTACGAGCTGGTCGTCACCGGCGAGGGCGGCATCCACACCGAGGTGAGCGGCGAGTTCACCTACGCCGTCCACCAGGCGCGCGTGCGCCGCGGCAGCACCCACTGGACCGAGCAGCACAACCAGATCGAGCACCGCCTGCCGCGCGACCTCCGCGGCAGCGAGTTGACGATCACCACCGACCGGGTCGAAGACACCCTGCAGAACGGCCTGCACGTCACCGTCCACCCGCAGAGCTACGACCCCACCTGGTTCTTCGTCGCCGGCCTCTTCGTCGTCTTCGCCATGATCTACGTCGAGACCCGCATCGGCGACAGCAAGACCAAGCCGCACCTCATCATGGCCTCGGCCACCACGCTGGTGTTCTCGTACTGGTACCACCTGCACGCCACCTCGAACCGCATGGTCGCCCCCACGCTCGACGCGCTGCTCCTGGCCGTCATCACCGGCGGCATCGGCGGCACCATCATCGGCGCCATCGTCCGCCGCGCCAGCGGCCGCGACCGCCTCAAGCCGGCCCTCGACGACGAGAAGTCCGAAAAAGCCAGCGAACCCGCCTGAGCCCTGCCGCGCCGCCCGGCGCCGCATCAGAGCCGACCTCTCCAACGAACCCGTCTGAGCCGCGCCGCCCGGCGCCGCATCAGAGCCGACCTCTCCAGCGAGCCTTCGGAGGTCGGCTCAGCCTTCCTCGCAAGCGCATACCCAGTAGCGGCAGCCCCCCGCGCCGCCGCGCCTACTTATAGTCGGTCGGCCCCCGCCGCAGTGCTGCGACCGGTCACTGGCAACAGCGGCCGCCGACCCGCCTACTTATAGTCGGTCAGCCCCCGCCGGCTCTGCCCGCGGCGCGGATCGCGCGCCTTCTGGCACTCCGCGCACAGCGTCGCGTAGGGCAGCAGCGACAGCCGCCGATCGTCAATCTCTTCCTCGCACTCTTCGCACAGCCCGACGTCCTCGGGCGAGCGCTCGATCTTGGCCAGCGCCTGGTCGATCTGCTGCAGCGTCTCCCCCTGCTGGCGGTTGCGCTGCGAGGCCAGGGTCTGCAGCATCTCGGACAACGCCTGCGCGTCCTCGTCGGCCACCCCTACCGTCGCCGTGTCCGTGCGGTTCGGCTCGATCTTGGCCGGCCCTTCGCTAAGGACCTCGGCGCGCAGCTTGAGGAGCGCGGCCTTGTGCGCGGCAATCTTCTGCGGCGACATCGACCCGGCCCTACTTCTTCTTCGCCGCCTTGCTCATCAGATCGCCCAGCGTGCCGAACCGCGCCGGCGCGCTCAGGCTGGGCGCCGGCAGCTCGCCCACCTCCTCGGCGCCGCCCGCCCC
>DAOMZC010001288.1:0-2016 GCA_035437965.1 Pseudomonadota bacterium | reverse complement strand
CCGACAGGGTGCCGGTCACGCACACCGACTTGCCGAGGAGCGGGCCGCTGGTCGCCACCGTCTCGGGCTCGCTCGGCGACAGGCCGTGGTCGCGCAGCTTCTGCAGGAGCGCCAGGTTGCGCGGGTCGGTGAAGTAGTCACGCACCGCCGCCGCGCGCTCCTCGCCGAAGCCGTGCAGGTTGGCCAGGGTCTTGTAAAGCTCGGGCAGCGGCGTCGCCAGCAGCCGGTCGAGCGCCTGGTACTGCTCGGCAATCTTCTGCGCCCACACCCAGCCGATGGTCGGGATGCCCAGCGCGGTGAGCAGCCGCGACAGCGTCGCCTCGCGCTTGGCGGTGGCGAGCGCCGCGACGATGTTGTCGGCGCTCTTGTCGCCCAGGCGCGGCAGCGTGAGGAGCTGCGCCTTGGTCAGCCCGAACAGGTCGGCGACATCCTTGACCAGGCCCTTTACGACCAGCTGCTCGATGAGCTTGGGCCCGAGGTTGTCGATGTTCATCGCGTCGCGGTTGCAGAAAAACGTCAGCGCCTCGCGCAGCTGCCGCGGGCAGGGCCGGGTGTTGGGGCAGCGCAGGGCGACTTCGCCGGGGCGGCGGTACAGGGTGTCGCCGCACTCGGGGCAGGTGACGGGCGGGGTGATCGGCAGCGGCTCGACCGTCAGCGCGGACCGCCGCTCCTTCAGCACCGAGAGGATCTGGGGGATGATCTCGCCGGCCTTCTCGACAAGGACGTAGTCGCCCTTGCGCAGGTCCAGGCGCTGGATCTGATCCCAGTTGTGCAGCGACGCCCGCGCCACCGTGGTCCCCGCCAGCTCCACCGGCTCCAGCAGCGCCACCGGGGTCACCGCGCCGGTGCGGCCGACGTTGATCTCCAGATCGAGCACCCGCGTGGTCGCCTGCTGAGCGGGGAACTTGTAGGCGATCGCCCACCGCGGGGCGCGCGCCGTGAAGCCGAGCGCCTCACGCTGCTCCAGCGAGTCGACCTTGATCACCAGGCCGTCGATGTCAAAGCCGAGGTCGGCCCGGCGCGCCTGCCAGGCGGCCAGCTCGCCGAGGAGCTCCGCGACGCTGTGGACCCGCTTGATGGCGGGGTAGACGGGCAGCCCGAGCTCGCGCAGGTAGGCGAGCAGGCCATAGTGCTCGCGCACCGCCGGCACCTCGCCGACCACCTCGTAGAGCAGGATCGAAAGCGGCCGCGAGGCGACGTTGCGCGGGTCGAGCTGCTTGAGCGTCCCGCCGGTGGCGTTGCGCGGGTTCTTGAACGGCTCCTCCCCGGCGGCGAGGCGCTCGGCGTTGAGCTTGGTGAAGCCGGCGCGGTCCATGTAGACCTCGCCGCGCACGAGCAGCGAGACCGGCTTCTTCAGAAGCAGCGGCAGGGTCTTGATCGTCCGCAGGTTCTGCGTCACGTCCTCGCCGATCGTGCCGTCGCCGCGCGTCGCGCCCATGGTGAAGGCGCCGTCCGTGTAGCGCAGCTCGATGCCGATGCCGTCGATCTTGGGCTCCAGCACGTAGGTCGGCGGCGTGCTGACCCCGGCGGCGACGAGGCCCCGGCTGACCCGCTCGCAGAACTCGCGCAGGTCGCTCTCGCTGTAGGTGTTGTCGAGCGACAGCATCGGCACCGCCCGCACCACCTTGGCGAACGCCGACAGCGGCGCGTGGCCGACCCGCTGCGACGGCGAGTGCGGCACCACCAGGCCCGGGTGGGCGGCCTCGAAGCGCTCGAGCTCCTTGCGCAAAACGTCGTACTCAAAGTCGGTGATGCTGGGGCTGCTATCGACGTAGTAGCGGCGGTCGTGCTCCAGGAGCTCGGCAGCGAGCGCGGCGTACTCGGCCTGGGTGGTCAGCTTTCTCGGGGTCACGGGGTCTCCTTGCGGGCGCGGACTACTGTGCCACTCAGGGCCGACGCGCCGTGGTGGGTACCGTCGCGGGTGGGCTCGGCGGGGTGGTCGCGGCGTCCTCCCGGTCATGCGGGCGGCGGGCGCGCAGGGCGGCGGCGCGCACGGTCAGCGAAAACGGCAGCGAG
>DAOMZC010001287.1:0-2018 GCA_035437965.1 Pseudomonadota bacterium | reverse complement strand
AGGGTCAGCGGGCAGCGGGTGTCGGCGTAGCCGGCGAAGCTGACGATGCCGATTGGATCATCGGGGCGCCCGGGCAGGCCGCGCCCGCCCTTGACGAAGTCGGCCAGCACCTCCTTGACCGCGTCGAGCCGCGTCCGCTCGCGGTCCTTGTCCGACAGATCCAGGGCCTGCATCGAGCCCGACACGTCGATCACCATCATCAGGGCGATGCCCTGCTTCTTCACCCGCGTCTGGCGATCCGCGGCCCGCGGCCCGGCCAGCGCCACCGCCAGCGCGACCACCGACAGCGCCACGAGCAGCGGCGGCAGAAAGGCCAGCCGCATGCGCCACGTCGTCCCCCCCTGCGGCAGCAGGCGAAATGACGAGAAAAGCACCCGCCCGCCATCTCTACGCGCCCAAAAATAGACCGGAATCGCCAGAAACGCGCCAAGGAGCAGGATCGGCTGGCGGAACTCCACGGGCAGCGCGAGCGTCATGGCTGCACCTCGTTCTGGGCGGCCGGTGGCGAAGCCGTACCGGGCAGAAGACGGGTGTCATCGATGAAGCGCTGCGCCGCCTGCAGCGCCTGCTGCGACTCGGACTCGCCCGGCCGGTAGCCGGCGAACTTGACGCGGTCGCAGGTCGACAGGAACGCCTCCAGGAGCTCGCGGTGGCTGCTCTGCATGCGCAGCTGCTGGCGCGCCTCGCGCAGGAATTCCTCGGTGGTGAGCTCAGGAGCGCGCACGCCGTAGCGGTCTTCGATGTAGCGGCGGACGATGTCGGACAGCTCAACGTACCACGGGTCGGCCTCGTCCTGCTTGGGCCAGCCGCGGCGCTGCAGGGTAGAGAGGCGCCGCATCGCGACGTCGTAGGCGCTGATCCGCACGCGCTGCCGCGCCCGCCGCCGCAGGCTGCGCAAGAGGAGGACTCCGGCGGCGAGCAGCAGCAGCGCGAGGGGAATGAGGGCGTAGCGCAGCTTCTGCGCGCGGGCGACCGACTCGTCGAGCGGTCCGCGCAGTCCGCGCAGCTCGCTCTCCACCTGGCCCTCGGGCAGCACCGAGGCGATGTCGAGCGCCAGCTCGTCGGTCAGGATCTCGTGCGTGGACTCGGCGCCGCCGTCGGGCCCCTGGCCGGGTCGGGCGTCGGTGAACTCGACGCGCAGGGCTGGGATGCGCTGCCGGCCGCTCATCGGCGCGTCCAGCACGTAGCGCTGGGTGTGCATCACCCGGCCGTCGGCGGCGGTCTCGGTGCGGGGGGTGAAGCTGACGATGGTGAAGCGGCCCAGGGCCTCGCCGAACGGCGGCATCTCCACCGTGACCCGGGGCTGCGCGGTCACTGTCAGGGTGAGCGTCAGCGGATCGCCAAGGCGCGGCTTCTTCGGGCTGAGCTCGACGGTGACCTTCACCGGACCGGACTCGCGGGTCTGGGTCAGCACCGAGTCGGCGGGCGGCTGCGCCGGGGCGGCCTTGGGCGCCCCACCGCGCGGGCCGCAGCCGACGAGCAGCGCCAGTGCGAGGACGCAGGGTCCAAGGACTCTCATCGGCGCCGCCTCCGCTCGCGCATGCGGAAAAACCGCAGCAGCGGATCGACCACCGGGCGGGTCGCGTCGACGCGCACCAGATCGATGCCGGAGGAGCGCAGCTCGGACTCCAGCCCCTTGATGCGCGCCGCCGCCTGCTCCTTCAGCTGGGCGCGGAACCCCGCCGAGGCCGTATCGATAAGGCGCTGCTGCCCGCTCTCGGCGTCCTCCAGCATGAGCAGGCCGCTGTCGGCGAGCTCCAGCTCACGCTCGTCGGTCACCAGCACCGACACCACGTCGTGCCGGCGGTTGGCGCTGCGCAGCGCCGGCAGGTACCCCTCATCGATGAAGTCGGAGATGAGGAACAGCACCGCCCGCCGCGGCAGCACCCGCCGGCAGAACTCCATCGCGCCGCCGATGTGGGTGGCGCGCCGCGGGTCCGAGCGGCTGACCTCGCGCAGCCGCCGCAGCTGCCCGCGCACGAACTCGGGCAGGAGCGAGCGTGACGGCTTGGCGGGCG
>DAOMZC010001286.1:0-2020 GCA_035437965.1 Pseudomonadota bacterium | reverse complement strand
GCGGCCCGCGCATCGGCGTCGAGTACGCCCAGGCCGACGCCCTTCTGCCCTACCGCCTGGCCGTGCGCGGCCACCCCCACCTCTCGCGCCCGATCTAGCCGCCGGCGGGCGTCGGTAACGGGACCGCTGCGCGGGCTGTCCGGCGTGCCCGGCTCGGCGGTCACCGCAGGACGGCGGCGATCGCCCCGGATGCCGTAAGATCGGAAGCTAGCCAAGTAGAGCTCTATAGGAGGGGGTCTATGTCTAGCGTCCATAATGTGCATCTGAGCCTTTGCTCGAGTCCGCGCTCTGTCCGACGGTCGGCGCGGTCAGCGCGCCTTTTGACCACCGCCGGCCTTGTCGCCTGCGGCCTCGCCCTTTTGACCGCGGTGCCGGCCGCCCGCGCCGGCAAGTGCCCGAACCTCGCCATCCTGCTCGACCAGTCGGCTTCGATGGGCCAGGACCCGATGGGCGTTCAGCAGCCGCAGGGCTCGCCGAATGCAAAGTGGGCCATCGCCACCGCCGCGCTGACCAAGCTGAACAACCGCTTCGATGGCCTCTTGCCGATCGGCTACAGCAACTTCCCCTCGATGAACAACGCCTGCATGACCCAGGGGCTGCGCATCCCGGTCGGCTACGGCAACCGGGTGGCGATCAACAACGCCATGATCGACTTCCCGTTCTCGGGCGGCAGCACGCCGATCTGCGACGCGATTGGCAAGCTCGCCGCCGAGCCGCTGCTCAAGGACGCGAGCCGCGGGCAGTTCATCCTGCTGGTCACCGACGGGGCGCCCGCGGCCTCCTGCTGCGGTACCGATCCCGTGCAGTCGACCGTCGACGCGATCACCGCCGCTGCCCAGCAGAGCCCGCCCATCTACACCTTCGTCGTCGGCTTCGGGCAGCTGGCGCTGGCCGAGCAGCAGGCGCTGACCCGCATGGCGCTGGCCGGCGGCTACCCCGACAACAGCTCCACCTTGAAGTACTACAAGGCCGAGACGCCCACCGACCTCGACGCGGCGCTCGGGCGCATCCTCATGCAGATCAACGGCGGCGACGCCGGGCCGCTCATCACCTGCGAGGACGGCTGCTACGGCACCGCCTGCCCGAGCGGCCAGATCTGCCAGCAGAACGCCTGCAAGCCCAACCCCTGCGCCGGCAAGAGCTGCCCGGCCGACCAGAGCTGCCAGTCCGACGGCTCGTGCGCCGCGGTCTGCGTGGTCAGCTGCCCGCAGGGCTCGGTCTGCCAGCGCGGACGCTGCGTCGCCGATGCCTGCAGCGGCAGCTGCGGCGCCGGCGAGGTGTGCGACTCGTCGACCAGCATTTGCAAGCCGGACGCCAAGTGCCAGGGCATCGTCTGCCACACCTCGCAGGGCTGCTTCGGCGGGGTGTGCGTCGACAACCCGTGCGCCTACCTGACCTGCCCGAGCGGCTACCTCTGCCGCGATTTCAACGGCTCGTGTGAGCTGCCACCCGGGACCGAGCCGCCCAAGTCGGGCGGCTGCGACTTCGCCCGGACCCCGGCCTCGGGCACGGCGGCCCTGGGCGCCACCGTGCTCGTGCTCGCGGTGCTCCTGCGTCGGCGCCGCGAGGCGCTCGGCTAGGCGGCCTCTGGACCCCGGCCGTCCGCAGCCCTTCAGGCGATGCTGGCGGGCACGACGGCCGGCTGGGTTTCAGCGCCGGTAAACAGCGGCGCGCTGGGCGGCAGCTCGTTCTCCCACTTCCCGACGACCACCGAGGCCAGGCAGTTGCCCAGGACGTTCACCGTGGTGCGCGCCATGTCCATGACCGCGTCGACGCCCAGGATGGTCGCGATCCACTCCACCTTGAGCCCGTAGGTCGCGCACGCCGAGGCCAGCACCACCAGGCTCGCCCGCGGCACCGCCGCCACCCCCTTGGATGAGATGAGCAGCGTCAGCATCATCTCCAGCTGCAGCCACAGCGGCATCGCCTTGTTCGTCGCCTGGGCGATGAACAGCGCCGCCAGCGCCAGGTACAGCGTCGAGCCGGCGAGGTTGAAGCTGTAGCCCGCGGGCAGGACGAA
>DAOMZC010001285.1:0-2020 GCA_035437965.1 Pseudomonadota bacterium | reverse complement strand
AGGGCGCGAGAGACCGCCAGAGCCGGCGCGGTCGGCGAGCGGCCCAGGGCCTCCGCAAGACGCGAACAGGCTGCCGACGACAGCCCCGGGGTATGCTCGCGCGCGACGGTGGCGGCGATCTCGGCATGCATGCGCGCATGCTGAACCACGATAGTGGCGGGGTCAATGCGCGGGCACGGTCCGGCTCGGCCGCCAGCCCCGAGCCGCCGCTGCTACTGCAGGGGAACTTCGACTTCGCTGCCCAGGCTCAGGTCGAGCGTCGCGCTGCCCATGCGTACGTTTTCAAGCGCCGTGTTGTGGCCGACGATGGTAATCGTCAGCGACGAGGTCCCCGCCGGGACCTGCACACCGAAGCGCTCCATGCCCTCGTACACGAGGAACGAGCTCGGGTCCGCCGCCCCCGCCGGGGCGCGCGTGTTCTTGGCCGGCACGCCGTCGAGCTGCAGGGTCACCAGGAGCTCGGTGATCGAGCTCACCAGCCCGCTCACCCGCACGATCACCAGGCCGCTCGGATACCCGCCGCACGAGGCCAGCAGCATAAGGCCCACGACCAGGAGCCCGCGCACTTTACCAAGGAGCCGATTCGCCAGCTTCATTCTAAGCATTCAAGGGCCTACTTCGTCGGATAGAGGATCGTGCCGGGCACCGAGCTCTTCTGGGTGGCGCCGACCGCCACCCCGGTGATGATCACGCCGGCCGCGACGCCGCCGACCACGCCCCAGAACCACCCCTTCTTGTAGAAGGGCTTGGGCGGCTCCAGCGGCGTCACCAGCGGTGAGCGCAGGACCGCGTTGCCCGCGGTCGCCGGCGACCCGCCGAGCGGGCGAGTCGCCGAGCCCGGGAGGGTGAGGTTGGGCGACTGCCGGTCGACCACGGCGGGGAACGGCTGCCCCCTGCCCCGGCCGGTTCCGCCTGCCCCCCTGCCGCCGGGGCCGACCTGGACGACGGGCGGCTCGGAATCGGCGTAATACTCGGGCACCGTGACCGGCGTCACGTTCGACGGAGCGGCGGCCACTGCCTCGGCTGCCGCGGCCGCCGCCGAGCGGTTGGGCAGGGGGACGATGTCGGGCGGATCGAGCATGGCGCGGGTCTGGGCGATGTAGCGATCGACCTCGCCCTTGATCTCGGGCTTGGGCTGCGGGTCCACCCGCAGGTAGTGCTCGTAAAACTTCAGCGCCGTGCTGGCCATGCCGAGCTTGCGGTAGACCTGGCCGATGTTCAGGAGGATTCGCGGCAGCTGGCGGATCTTGTACGCCGTCTGAAACTCGCGGATGGCGCGCGGGTAGTCCTTGTTTTCGTAGAAGATCAAGGCGCGCTTGTAGTGCTGGTCCGCCAGATCCGCCCGCGCCACGGCGATGCCGACGGTAAAGTCCCCTCGCCCGGGCGCGCCTCCGTAAATCCCCAGCAGCAGCACGCCGATGAGAGTGGCGGCGCTCATGACCCCACGCAGGGCACCCGGGCCAACTATCCTGAAGAGGGCGGAAATCATCGCTTTATGGATTATAACAGTAAAAACTGCGTTATCCTGAATACTAATTCCTGAGGGGAGAACGCTGCAGATGGAAGGACAGCGCATCGGTAGCTATCGAGTGGTGCGCAAAATCGGCCAAGGCGGCATGGGTGCTGTCTACGAGGCCGTGCACGAGCAGCTCGGCGGCAAGGTAGCCATCAAGCTGCTACGCAAAGAGCTTTCCTCGGACAAGCAGATCGAGCACCGGTTCCTCAACGAGGCGCGCGCCGCCAGTCGCGTCGACCACTCGGGCATCGTGAAGATCCATGAGTTTGGCCGCCTGCCCGACGGCAGCGCCTTCATCATCATGGAATTCCTGCGCGGCGAGGCGCTGTCCGGCCGCCTGCGCAGCCGCGGCGGCCGCCTCCCCATCTCGGACACCATCCGCATCAGCCGCCAGATCGCCTCGGCGCTCGCCGCCACTCACGCCATCCAGATCGTCCACCGCGACCTCAAACCCGATAATGTCATGCTGGTCCCCGACTCGGAGATGCCGGGCGGGGAGCGCGT
>DAOMZC010001284.1:0-2021 GCA_035437965.1 Pseudomonadota bacterium | reverse complement strand
GCCGTCCGAGCAGGGTCGCGCCCGGCTCGGGCGGCGTGCGCGACAGGAACCCCGCCAGCTCGAAGCCCGAGCCCGGGTGGCCGAGGAGCTCGCGCGCGATGCGCTGCGCCAGCGAGCCGGTGCCGAGCAGCAGCACCCGCCGCCGCCACGAGCCCGAGTACAGGATCTCCTCGAAGTGGAAGCGCAGCGAGAACAGGAGCCAGGTGCTGATCGTCATCGTCATCGCCAGCGCCAGCCGCTGCACCCGGTACTGCGGCACCAGGTAGTAGACGAGCGCCAGCACCGCGCCGGCGATGAAGTGGGCCATGAGCAGCCGCACCAGCAGCTGCGTCCGGCTGGCCAGCGGCGAGCTCGTGTAAAGGTCCAGGTAGTACATGCCGAGCTGCACCGCCACCGGGATCGTCACCCCCGCGATGCACGCCTGCAGCCAGTACGGCCACTCGTCGGTGGCGCTCGGATCGTCGGGGGTGAAGCCGAGGCCGATGCGCAGCCGCACGCTGAGCACGGCGACGAGCAGGATCAGCATGGTCTCGCAGAGAAAGAGCCGGCGAAGCCGCGCTGAGCGGAAGATCTCGAACATGTCTTACTAAAGTGTGAGTGTACGCCAAAAGCGGCTCAGCCGTAGCGTCGCCCCCGTCGCCCGCATTCGGCCGCGGCGCCGCCCTGGAGGGAACCTCGCGGGCAGCTGGCCCGGTGGCCGGGCCGATCTATTTGGTCAGAGCCACCAGCCGCCGCCCGCGACCGCCGGCGCAGCTGCGATCGCCTCCCAGCGGGCCCCCCGGCCGGCAACTCATTGCACGAGCGAAGTCCTTGAGTTTCGCGGACTTCACAGATTTTGTTAGCACTCGCGCGCGGCTAGTGCTTGACAATTGGAGCCCTAGGATTAGGTTCACCCACGATTTCGGAAGGACCCGTCATGCCGACTTACGAGTACCAATGCCAGGCCTGCGGCCACCAGCTGGAAGCGTTTCAGAAGATCACCGAGCCAGCACTCAAGGACTGTCCTGCCTGCAGCAAGCCCAACTTGGAGCGCCTCATCTCCGGAGGGGCCTTCCACCTCAAGGGGGGCGGCTGGTACAAGGACGGTTACGGCAGCCAGACCGGCAAGAAGCCGCGCACCGAAAACGACCGCATCGACAAGCTGACCAAGACGCTCGATGAGGACAAGAAGAAGACCACCGAGGCCGAGGCCAGCAAGGCCGACAGCAGCAGCAGCGACACCGCGGGCGCGACCCCGAGCTCCGGCAGCGCGCCATCCACCCCATCGTCAACGTCGACCTAGACGCCCGGGCGGCGGCCAAAGTGCCCGACGCCCCACCACGCCCAGTCTGAAGGAGGAAGGGAATGAAAATTCGGCCCCTACACGATCGAATCCTGCTCAAGCGCAAGACCGAGGAAGAGCGCACCGCTGGCGGCCTGTATATCCCCGACAGCGCCAAGGAGCGCGCGACCCAGGCCACTGTCGTCGCAGTCGGCAAGGGCCGCATCCTGCAGGACGGGACCGTGGTCTCGCTGAAGGTCAAGCCCGGCGACACCGTGCTGTTCGGCAAGTACGCCGGCAACGAGATCAAACTTGACGGTGAGGAGCTGATGCTCATGCGCGAGGACGAGATCCTCGCCGTGATCGAGAGCTAGCTCCGGCCGGGCTCCGGGGCGGCGCTCCGGGCCAGATACGCAGGCCGTAGCTGCCAGGTCGACGGGGTGCGCTCCGCGACCTGGCCACAGCCAACTATCCAAAAACTCACCACGACAACACTCCCACTTCGAGGATAAAGCATGGCTGCCAAAGACATTATTTTTAGCCAGACGGCGCGCAGCGAGATCGCGCATGGCCTCAACGCCCTGGCCAACGCGGTCAAGGTGACCCTGGGCCCGCGCGGGCGCAACGTCGTCATCGAGAAGTCCTGGGGCTCGCCGACCGTCACCAAGGACGGCGTCACCGTCGCCAAGGAAGTCGAGCTCGAGAACAAGTTCGCCAACATGGGCGCCCAGATGGTCAAGGAGGTCGCCAGCAAGACCTC
>DAOMZC010001283.1:0-2026 GCA_035437965.1 Pseudomonadota bacterium | reverse complement strand
GGCGGGCGGCGCAGCGCAATCGCCCGCTGCGGTCCGGCGCCGCGGACCGGCGCTAAGGTCCAGCGCTGCGGCCCGTCGCCACGGTCAGCCGCTGCGGCTTGGCACCACGGTCAGCCGCTGCGGCCCGTCGCCATGGTCCGCCGCTGCGGTCCGTCGCGGTAATTCGCCGCTGCGGCCCGTCGCTGTGGTCCGCCGCCGGCGTCCGGGGCTAGCCGAGCCGTCCGGCGGTGAACACGCTCTCGAGCAGGGCGTCGATCTCCTGCAGGACGCGGCGGGTCGCGTCGCTCGGCAGGTTGGCCAGGGCGGCGCGCAGCTCGCCGAGGGTGCGCAGCTGCGCGAACAGCTGCACGTCCGAGAGGCCGGCCGCCGCCTGCAGGCGGGTCCGGACCTGCTGCAGCTCGGCGAGGATGTCGGGCAGGCCGGCGCTGCCCGGCAGGCGGTGGCGGCGCTCGGGGTGCTCGCGGTAGAAGCGCTGCACGACCGGGTCGACGATGCCGTCGAGGATCTCGCTCTGCTCGGGGCTGTTCCAGCTGTGCGCGACGACGAACAGATCGCCCTCGTCGGCCTGGGCCCGCCCGTCGAGCATCGCCGAGGCGGCGCACAGCTTGAGCAGCTTGACCGCGCGCCGGTCGCTGAGCGAGATCCCCTCGCCGCGAATCTGCACGATGAGCGCCTTGTAGCTGGCCAGGAAGTCCTCGCCGAACGTCAGCCGGTCGAGGAGCTGCCGGCGCAGCTGCGAGAGCTCGGCCGCCGAGACGAGCGGCCCGGCCGACGGGGCCGCGGCCGGCTCGCCGAGGAGGCCGCGCCGCTCGTGAGCCAGGCCCAGCGCGACCAGGCGATGGAAGTGGAAGCTGTCCAGGTTGTGCGAGCGCACGCGCAAAAGGAAGCGGTCGAGCAGCGCGGCCAGGCTGTCATCGGTGGGGACCTCGTTGCTGGCGGCGAACAGGGCCAGCAGCGGCACCTCGATGCGCTCGGCGCCGATGTGGACCCGGCGCTCGTTGAGCAGGGTGAGGAGGCTGTTCAGGATCGCCGAGTTGGCCTTGAAGATCTCGTCGAGGAAGACGATCTCGGCGGCGGGGAGCATGCTCTCGGTGCGGCGGCGGTAGCTGCCCTCGCGGAAGGCGCGGATGTCGACCGGGCCGAGCAGCTCGTTGGGCTCGGAGAAGCGGGTCAGCAGGTACTCGAAGTAGCGGGCGTCCAGGAGCTGCGCCAGCGTGCGCACAAGGGCGCTCTTGGCGGTGCCGGGCGGCCCGATGAGCAAGAGGTGCTCACCGGCCAGCACCGAGATGAGGAGCAGGCGGATGATCTCGTCCTTGGCGAGGAACTGCTGCTGCAGGCGCGTCCCCAGCTCCTGCAGGCGCAGCAGCGCCGCGGTGCCCAGTGGCCCGGACGCTGGCCCGGATGCCGGAGAATCAGAGGCGCGATCGGGGGAGCTAGCGGGTGCCGACATCGGGTTCCTCGTGAGTGCGCGGTGCAGGGTTTTCGCCCGTCGCGGGTCCGGCCGCCAGCGCGTCCAGGCAGAGCTCGTCGAGCTCGCGCAGGCGCGCCGCGCCGGCCGCCGCCCGGCAGGCCAAAAGGTAGGTCTGCAGCCGGGCGTTGAGCCGCGGCTCGCACAGCACGTCCTGGGGGGCGCAGAGCAGCGGCCAGCGCGCCGCCACGACCGCGTACAGGGCGTAGCTATCGACGGCGGGGCCGGCCAGCTCGGCCGCCGGCAGCGGCGTCTCGGACAGGGCGACGCAGACGTGCAGGTGGCTGACCAGGCACAGGAGCGTCATCAGATCGCTGCTTGAGAGGGTGCGCTCGCGCTGGCGGAGCAGCGCGCCCACCGCCTCCCCGGCCTCGGCGACCGCCGGCGCGGCGCCGAGGGCCAGGTAGCGCGCCACGACCAGGCGCGCCACCGCCGGCAGGCGCAGCCAGGCGGCCTGCCCGGCGAGCTCGGGGAGCAGGCCCACCCCGACGGGCGGCAAGAGCGCCGTGAGGGGGCTGGCAGCGAGCAGCGCCCGCACCGCGACGGCCGAGTCACGGC
>DAOMZC010001282.1:0-2033 GCA_035437965.1 Pseudomonadota bacterium | reverse complement strand
CCGTGATCGGGCGCCGACGAGCCGAGGCCAGGCAGGGGCGCCGGCAGCGGCGTGATATCTGGATCGTCTTTCCCGATGGCGGTCATGATAGCAGAGCCAGGGCAGGATTAAGCTGCCCGTCGAAGAGCGATCAATAACGGTCCATTATGGCACGATAAGCGGCGCCAAGACCAGTGCCGCGCACACCCGGGACCCGCCCGGCGGGAAACGCGGCCGAACCGGCAGAGCTCGGCAAAGCTCGGCAAAGCTCGGCAAAGCTCGGCAAAGCTCGGCAGAGCTCGGCAGAGCTCGGCAGAGCTCTGCAGATCAGGGGCAGCTCCCGAGCACGTAATACGAGGGCGCTGTCTGCTTGAGGGTCGTCACCACCAAGATGTTGAGCAGCCCGAGGTTCTGCCCCGACCCCACGGCGCAGGCAAAGCCGCCGCAGAACGTCGCCCGGCCGGCGACGAAGTGGTTCCAGTTGTTGTCGCGGTAGCAGGTCGCGGCGGCGGCCGTGGTGGCGGCGACCTCGGCCGAGGGCAGGCTCTCCACCCCGGCCGGGCTCTGCGCCGTGGCGGTGTAGTAATAGGTCGTCGCCGCGGCCAGCCCCGAGTCGGTGAACGTCGTGCCGCCGAGCAGCGCGCCGTTTACCCGGCTCGCCGCCCCGCCGGCGCTGGCGGCGCGATAGATGTTGTATCCGGCGGCCCCCGGGCTGGCGGTGAACGCCAGCGACACCGAGGCCGCCGTGGTCGCGGTCACCTTCAGGTCAGCCGGCGCGGCCAGCACCGGCGGGTGCCCGGTGGTCATGGCGACCACCACGGCGGACGGCGCGCCCTCGGCCGGCGCGCCGCTCACCGCGCGGACCTGGTAGGAGTAGCTCGTGCCGGGGGTGAGGCCGGTGTCTTTATACAGGGTCGCTGTCACCAGCGCGCCGTTGACCTTGGCCAGCGCGCCGCCGCTCGCCCGGTACACGTTGTAGCCCGCGGCGCCGGTGACCGCGTCGAACGCCAGGCTGACCGAGGTGTCGTCGCTGCCCGTGACCTTCAATCCGGTCGGCGCCGGCAGCGCGGCAAAGCCGCTCGTGAGCCGATCGACCATCTTCTTGATCGCGGCCATCTGCGCCCCCCGCTTGGTGTCGAAGGTCGCCGCGTCGTTATACCCCCACCAGTCCCAGCACGCCTTGGGGTTACTCGGCGACAGGGTGGACGCCAGGGCCTGCGGGTACAAGACGATGAGGTGGTTGGTGTCGGCCCACTGGTTGTACCCGGCGTGGGCGTAGTACGCGTCGCCAATCTTGCCCTGCGACTGCTCGCAGCCGTGCAGGGCGACGTGGACCTTGCACGGCTCGCCCTTCTTGCAGGCGTCGGGCACGTAGACCCAGCCGGTGCTGTCCATGCTCTTGCTGGCGGGGCTGGGGAGAAACTCCGCCTGATCGAACTGGATGAGCTGGCCGCTCAGGGTCCCGCTGTTGCGCGGCGCAAGCGCCCCGCCGCCGGCATAGATGTGCGCGAGCAGCGCCCCGGGGCCGTCGTAGCCGCAGTTATTGATGTAGGGGCTGCTGGAGGTCGCGCAGGCGTTGCCGTAGCTGTCGGTGATGTGGGCGTGGGCGGCGCCGAGGTCGTTCTTGTAGGCGATGTTCGCCGCCGGCACGTAGTGCTGATAGTACTTGAGCAGAGCGTCCATGACCGCCGGCCGGACCGTGGTGTCCCGGGTGCCGCTGAACAGCCAGACCCGCTGGCCGGCCAGGGCGGCCGTCGCGTCGAGGTCGCCGGCGGCGGCGCGGCGATCGGTGACGCCGATCAGGCTGCTCACATCGATCGCCGGCGAGCCCTGCGTGCAGCTGGTCAGGGCCGGGGTCAGCCCGCCGCCAGCGCAGTGATACGGACCCCCGGCAAAGACGCCGACGCCGGTCATGGTGTTCGAGAACGCGACGTGGAGCTGCACCGCCATGTAGCCGCCCGAGGAGATCCCCGAGACCGAGGTCTGGTGGATATCGGCGTTGTAGGCGCCCAGGCTGACCGCGCCGGCGGGCAGCAGCGCGCTGACGCGCTGAC
>DAOMZC010001281.1:0-2043 GCA_035437965.1 Pseudomonadota bacterium | reverse complement strand
AGCGCGTGTGCGAGACGTTCTGCGGGACCTGAGCTAGGTACGACGAGCCGGCCTTCAACTTTCTGGGCTCTGTATAAGGCACCGACGGCGCAGGCGTTCTGGTCGCTGGGCCGGCCGGCGGGCAACGAAACCTCTTGCGGTTGAAATGAACGCGTTCATAATGAACACGTTCACAATGAACACGTTCATTATTCGCCGCCCGCCTGGAGGTCCCATGCTGCCCGAACACGCCCGCCCGCTGCCCCATGCCCCGGGGGAAGTCCGCCTCTCGCCGATGAAGGTCCTGTGGAACGGGTCGCTCCTGGGCGCGCTGCTCATCGCGCCGTTCTGCTTCGATGCGGGCGCGGCGCTGTTCACCGCGCTGAGCGCCGCTTTCGTGCTGGCGGTGGGCCACTCGGCCGGCTTTCACCGCGGCGTCATCCACGGCGCCTACAGCATGGGGCCGCACACCGAGCGCGTGCTGACCTACCTGGCGGTGCTGGCCGGCCTCGGCGGGCCCCTGGGCATGCTGCGCATGCACAACACCCGCGACGGCCACCAGAACCGGCCCGCCGCGCCGGACTACTACACCTTCGCCCACTCGGCGCTGCGCGATGCCTCGTTCTACCTGTTTCACGAGCACACCGGCGCTCCCGCCGCCATCGACCCGGCGCGCCAGCGCGACCCGTTCTTCCGCTTCCTCGAGAGCACCTGGCGCTGGCAGCAGCTGCCGTGGGCGCTCCTCCTGTTCTGGGTCGGCGGCTGGCCCTGGGTCGTCTGGGGTGTCGGGGTCCGGGTGGCGATCTGCGTGCTGGGGCACTGGCTGGTAAACTACGCCGCGCACACCCGCGGCTACCGACGCTGGCGCATGCCGGGCAGCGGCGAAGAGGGGCGCAACCACCTGCTGTGGGGCGCGCTGGCGATGGGCGAGGGCTGGCACAATAACCACCACGCCTGGCCGGACTCGGCCCGCTTCGGCGTCGGGTGGTGGGAGCTCGATCCGGGGTACTGGGTCGTATGCGCGCTGCGGGCGGCGGGGCTTGTCTGGGATGTCAAGACGTGGAACAGCGGCGCGACGCTGCGGTCGACGGCGCGGGCGGTGCCGGTGGCGACTCTTGCGGACGCGCTGCGGGCCAGCCGGCGCCGATAATTTACCGCGCTGGGGCCGGGCGCTGCTAAAGAAGCATTTCATGGCCGCCACCGCTCCCCGCACCCTCAAGTCCCGGCAGACCCGCCAGAGCATCCTGGACGCCGCGCTGGCGCTGTTCGCCGAGAAGGGCTTCGCCGGCACGACGATGCGCGACATCGCCGCGCGCGCCGGGATGTCGCTGGGTCTCACCTATCGCTACTTCGAGCGGAAGGAGGACTTCGCGGTCGCCCTCTACGAGCGCATGGGGGCCGAGCTTGAGCAGGCGGCGGCGAAGCTGCCCGCGGGGACCCTGGCCGCCCGCTTCGAGGCCCTCATCGTCGCCACCATCGCCCACCTGGAGCAGCACCGCGAGGCGTTCCTGGCGCTGGCGGCGCGCGCCTTCGACCCCCACGACGCCATCGGGGTGCTCGGGCCCGGCACCGAGTCGATCCGCGCCGTCGCGCGCGCGTCGTGGGGCGTCATCATCGACGGGTCCGTGGATGTCTCTGTCTCGGCCGTCGACCGCGCGCGCCTGGCCGACACTCTGTATGCGCTGGACCTGCTCGTCGTTCTCACCTGGACCCAGGATCGCGACCCGGCGCGCGCCGCCACGGCTGAGATCATTGCTGCCGCCGCATCGCTGCTTACGCTCGCGGTCCCGATGCTCGCCACGCCCATCGGCTCTGCCGTGCTGGCGCAGGCGGCGAGCATCGCCGGCAAGCTGCAGATCGGCCGCTCGCCGCACTCCGGCGCGCCCCCCACGAGCCCGGAGCCCGCGCCGTCAGCCCCTGCGAGCGACCCCGCCGGCCCCCTCCCCCGAGACCGCGCCACCAGACGAGGCAAGCGCAGGGAGCCGTAAGCTCGTCCTCGCGCGCTCACCAGGGGTCTTCAGCCTACCGGCTCTGCTACCGGCATCCGCTGCACTCCTCGGCGCG
>DAOMZC010001280.1:0-2043 GCA_035437965.1 Pseudomonadota bacterium | reverse complement strand
ATACCCGCCCAAAAGCAGCGCCGCGAAGTGCAGCAGCGAGTGCGCCCCGACGATCAGCACCAGCGCCGTGAACACCCCGCAGCGCAAAAGCGCCGCCCGCCGCCGCGTCTGCACATAGTCGTCGATCGCCCACAGCAGCCACGGCAGCCACGCCGCCAGCTGGATGAAAATGATATGGCGGATGCGGACGACGAGGAACGACGACAGGGCGAACGCCGCGGCCCCGTAAAGCGCCGCCATCGGCGAGACGCGCCGCCGAAGCAGAAGCAGCATCCCGATGCCGCCGAGCAGCATGTGCAGCGCCGCCGAGTAGCCGAGCCCGAGCGGCACCCCGCCGGCCAGGCCCGCCGGATCGGACGACGGCACTCCCGCCGGGGCGCGCAGGTAGAACACGAAGTTCAGCGGATAGAAGTAGCCGTAGTACGGATCGGCGAGCAGCGGCCAGCCGCACAGTGAGCCGGGCTCCCAGCTCGGCAGCACGCCGTCGCTGGTCACGGCGCGCTTGAAGGCGACGCGGGCCGGGTAGTAGTTGTCCGCGGCGTCGTCCATGTGATAGATGGCGCCGTCGAGCAGCACCTCGCGGTGGACAAGGACGGTCAGCGCGCACAGCACAAGGACGCTGAGGCCGAAGCTGCGCAGGCGGGCTCGCGGGTCGGACATTGAAGGCGGCATCATAACAAGACCGGGCGCCGCGCAAGGCCAAAGTTCCCGGACGTTTTACGGACCTTTTATTGGCTCGGCAGGCTGCCGCTCGGCAGGGGGATGTTGCTGGCCGGGGCCGGCTAGGCTACTTTGGGACATGGCGCTCTCTTTAGAACTCATTGAAAAGCTTCCTAAAACGGATCTGCACTGTCACCTCGACGGGTCGATGCGGATCACCACCATTTTAGACCTCGCCCAGAAGCAGGGCATCCGGCTGCCGGCCGACACGCCCGAGGGCCTCCTGCCCTACGTCACCGCCGGCAACGGCAACCGCTCGCTGGACGAGTACCTCAAGGCGTTCGACATCACGCTGGCGGTGCTGCAAAACGAGGAGTCGCTGTACCGCGCCGCCTACGAGCTGGCCGAGGACTGCCACCGCGAGAACGTCTGGTACCTGGAGGTCCGCTACTCGCCGATGCTGCACACCCAGGGCGGGCTGTCGCTGTCGCAGATCGTCGAGTCGGTGCTGCTCGGACTGCGGCATGCCGAGCGGGACTTCGGCATCCGCACCGGGGTGATCCTGTGCGGGATCCGCAGCTCCAGCGCCGACTCGTCGCTGCGCATGGCCGAGCTGTGCGTCGCGTTCAAGAACCGCGGCGTGGTCGGCTTCGACCTGGCCGGGGCCGAGCTGAACCACCCGGCCAAGGTGCACAAGCAGGCCTTCCAGCTGATCCTCGACAACAACGTCAACTGCACCGCCCACGCCGGCGAGGCCTACGGCCCAGAGTCAATCGCCCAGGCAATCCACTACTGCGGCGCCCACCGCATCGGCCACGGCACCCGCCTGCGTGAAAACGGCGACATGCTCAACTACGTCTGCGATCACCGCATCCCTCTGGAGGTCTGCCTCAGCTCGAACATCCAGACGGCGGCCGCCGAGAGCTTCGAGACGCACCCGCTGCCCTTCTATTACACCTACGGGCTGCGCTGCACGATCAACACCGACAACCGGCTGGTCACCAGCACCACGGTCAGCCGCGAGCTGCTCCTGTGCCACCAGAACTATGGCTTCACGCTGGACGACGTCAAAGACGTGCTCATCGCGGGGTTCAAGAGCGCGTTCCTGCCGCACCGCGAGAAGAGCGATCTGCTCAAGAAGGTCAACGCCGAGCTGGCCAAGTTCAGCGAGCCGCAGAGCGTCGGCACGATCAAGCTGCGCAGCCCCAAGAACAACATGATGCGCCATATGAGCCCGGACGCGGCGCGCGAGCCTTGATCGGCTGGGGGGGCATGATAGGGCGTTGGTAGTTTGTCGTCGCTGGTTGGGGGCTTCGCCTCGGGCTTCGTCGGCGTGGGTCCCCCTTCCCTGCGATCCTTTTTTGCCAGCTGGCGCTGACAAAA
>DAOMZC010001279.1:0-2049 GCA_035437965.1 Pseudomonadota bacterium | reverse complement strand
GACAAGCGCGCCGGCAAGTCGAGCGAGGCCACTGCGCCCGTACCCGCAGCCCGCGACGCCGGCGGCAAGCCCACGCTGGCCGAGCTCATCGAGCGCGCCGGCAACCACGACGAGAACGCGATCGATCAGCTGCTCGCCGGCGGCAGCGAGGCGGCCAAGGCCGTCGTCGCGGCGCTCCCGGGTCCGCTGCGCAGCCGGGAGCGGCAGGCGCTTGGCGATCCGGTGGGCGGGCCGGTGTACAGCCGCGGTCCTCTGCTCGCGCTCGCCTTGCGCATGGGTCAGCTCGCGATCGAGCCGATGCTCGCCCGGCTGGCCGACCCGAGCACACCGTCCGAGGCCCGCTACTACCTCACCCTGTGCTTCGCCGAGGCCCCGGTCGCTGCCGCCATCGCGCCGCTCGCCGGCTGCCTCTACGACAGCGACGACGCGGTGCGCATGGCCGCGGTCAGCGCCCTGCGCAGCTTCCCGCCGAGCAGTGAGCTTAGCAGCCTGATCAGCAAGCTGCGCGACACGATGGACGCCGCCGATGCCAAGCGGGCCCGCTTCGCCGTCGAGGCGCTCGGCGAGCTGCGGGTGGCCACGGCGGCGCCGCAGCTCATCAACCTGCTGGACCACGAGGACTCGGCGCTCGTCGACGCGGTCGGGCGGGCGCTGCAGACCATCACCAAGCAGGACTTCGGCCGCAGCCGCTCGCGCTGGACCTCTTGGTGGCGCCGCCGCCAGGACGAGCCGCGGCTGCAGTGGCTGCTCGAGGGCCTGACCCACCCGAGCGCCATGCTGCGCTCGGCGGCGCAGGACGAGCTGACCGGCCTGTCGGGCGACGTCGTCGGCTACCGCTTCGATCAGCCGCGCCGCGATCGCGAGCAGGCGCGCAAGCGCTGGGCGCAGTGGTGGCAGCGCCGCGGCTATCCAGTGCTGTAGCCAGCGGGCCGCGCGCTCGCCGGCCCTCCCCTCCTCCATCTCCACTCAGTCTCGTAGCCAAAGCTCGCGCAGCTGGCCCCAGCTGTCCGCGGCGGTGCGCTCGGGCAAGCCCGTCGGGCAGCTGTAGATCCCTGCAGGTTGAAGCCGAAGCGAAGCTGGGCGGAGTCTGAGCCAAGCAGCGCGGCGGGCAGCAGCACCCACCCTAGACATGCTTGAACACCGGCCGGAACAGGCCCGGCGCGGCGGTGGTAACGAATCGGCGGGGAGCTGTACTAGCGCTTGGGCGGCAGCCAGCGCAGCGTCGGCTGGCGGGCGGCGCGCGTCTCGTCGAGACGGCGCAGGGCGGTCAGGTGCGGGGCGTGCTTGACCAGCTCGGGATCGCGCTGCGCTTCTTCGGCGATCTGCAGGAGCGCCGCGGCGAACTCGTCGAGCGTCTCCTTGTTCTCGGTCTCGGTCGGCTCGATCATGAGCGCGCCGGGCACCACCAGCGGGAAGTACACGGTGGGCGGGTGGAAGCCATAGTCGATGAGCCGCTTGGCGAGGTCCAGGGTCTGGACCCCGGTCTCCTTCTTCAGCCGCTTGTCCGAGACCACGACCTCGTGCATCGACGGCTTCTCCGAGGCGAGCGGGTAGACATCTTTAAGCCGGGCGCGCAGGTAGTTGGCGTTGAGCACCGCCATCTCAGTGGCCGCGGTCAGGCCGGCGCCGCCCATCTCGCGGATGTACGTGTAGGCGCGCACCATCATGCCGAAGTTGCCGACGAAGCTGCGCAGCCGGCCGACGCTCTGCGGGCGGTGGAAGTCCAGGGTGTAGCCGTTGGCGGCCTTCTCGACGGTCGGGGACGGCAGAAACGGCGCCAGCGCTGCCACCACGCCCACCGGGCCGCAGCCGGGGCCGCCGCCGCCGTGCGGCGTGGTGAACGTCTTGTGCAGGTTGAACTGCATGATGTCGATGCCGAGATCGCCGGGGCGCACGACGCCCATGAGCGCGTTGAGGTTCGCGCCGTCGCCGTACACGAGGCCGCCCTTGTCGTGGACCATCTTCGCGATGGTCGGCAGGTGCGACTCGAAGAGCCCGACGGTGTTCGGGTTCGTGATCATGAACACGGCGATCTGGCCGTCGAGCAGG
>DAOMZC010001278.1:0-2051 GCA_035437965.1 Pseudomonadota bacterium | reverse complement strand
CCGCCCCGGGCTGTACGTCGGGCTGTGCTCGCGCAGCGTCAACGCGATCATCAAGCGCGAGTACGCCACCGGCCAGGCGCGGCTCCTGTCCACGGTGGCGCGGCTGCAGAAGATTCCGGCGCTGCTCGCGGTCGCGCAGCAGAACCTGGACCAGATGGCGCCGGTGTTCATCGAGATCACGCTGCGCGATCTGGACGCCACCGTGCGCTTCTTCCAAAACGACGTGGTCGCCGCGTTCCCCGGAGTAAAAGAAGCGGCGCTGCACGCCCAGCTGCAGGCAAGCGCCGAGTCCACCGCCGCCGCCCTCAAGAAGTTCGGCGACTTCCTGCGCCGCGATGGCAAGGCGCGGGCGACCGCGGGCTTCGCGCTCGGACCCGCGCTCTTTCAGCAGAAGCTGTGGGCCGACGAGATGATCGACACGCCGATCCCCGAGCTTTACCGCCGCAGCCAGCTCGAGCTCAAGCGCCTGCAGGAGGAGTTCCGCGCCACCGCCCGCCGCATCGACGCCGCGCGCCCGATGACCGCGGTCCAGCTGGAGATGCAGAAGGACCACCCGCGCACCGCCGAGATCATCCCCTTCACCCAGGGGCGCCTGACCACCCAGCGCCGCTTCCTCATCGACCGCGACATCGTCACCATCCCTTCGCAGGTGGTGCCGCAGGTGCGCGAGACGCCGCCGTTCCGCCGCGCCACCACGCTCGCCTCGATGGACACCCCGGGTCCGTACGAGAGCTCGACCGAAGCCTACTACTACGTAACGCTCCCCAATCCCAGCATGAGCGAGGCCGAGAGCGAAGACTTCCTGCGCGGCGCCTACAACCGCCCGCTCGTCGACGTGGTGTCGATCCACGAGGTCTTCCCGGGCCACTACGTGCAGTTTTTGTGGCTGGCGCAGCTCAGCAAGGCGCGCAAGTTCATCACCGTGGGCAGTAACAGTGAAGGCTGGGCCCACTACACCGAGCAGATGATGCTGGATGCCGGGTACGGGGACGGCGATCCGCGGCTGCGGCTGGCGCAGCTGCAGGACGCGCTCTTGCGGGCGGCGCGCTTCGTCGTCGCCATCGCGCTGCACACCCAGGGCATGACGGTGGACCAGGCGGTCGAGTTCTTCCAGAAGGACGGTCTGCAGACCCGCCAGGTGGCGGAGCTCGAAGCGCGGCGCGGCACCCAAGATCCGCTGTACCTGGTCTATACCTACGGCAAGCTTGAGATCCTGCAGCTGCGTGAGGAGTACAAAAAGCGCCTCGGCGCTGCGTACTCCCCGCGCAAGTTCCACGATGAGTTCCTGCGCTACGGCGGCGCGCCGCTCAAGCTGGTCCGCGCCGCGCTGCTCGCCAAGAACTAGCGGCGCGCGGCCTCCGCGGCACGGCTTGACTGCGACAACATGTCACATTGTCACGCGGTCGGCCGTGGGCTATTAGCATGGGCAGTGTATCCGCGCCCAGGCGCTCCATCCGAGAACCCCTGCCCCCCCCCGAGGACCCGTGATGTCTACCGGAGTACGTTGTTCCTTGCTCATCAGCGCCGCGCTCACCTTCGCGTGCAGCGGCGCGCCCAGCCTCGAGCCGAGCTACGAGGGCTGCGCCACCGACGAGAACTGGATCACCTTTGACGACTACGAGAAGACCGGCCGGGTCACCGCGAGCGGCAGCAGCCTCCCGCTGTGGGTAGCGCCGGCGGCGGAGGCCCAGGTCTCGGCGGCGGCGGGGCCCGCGTTCCAGTGGCAGCCTTCCGCGGGGACCGCGGGGACCCCGGACGGCAGCGCGAGCTGCGCGCAGTTTCAGCCCACTGCGCTCGCCGGGACGCGCGGCGGCGGGCTGCACATCGCGCACCTGCAGCCGGTCTCCGGAACGGTCTATGATCTGCACTTCACGGTCGACGGCAGCGACGCGTACCGGGTGGTGACGACGCGCCAGCGCGCCGGCATCCCGACCAACGTGCTGAGCGGCTGGAGCGGCAAGTCGGTCACCGCGACTCTGTACGCCGCCAAGATGCTCAACAATGCGGTGGTCGAGGGTCCTTTCAAGGCGGCCCCGCTGCGGTTTCAGGTC
>DAOMZC010001277.1:0-2052 GCA_035437965.1 Pseudomonadota bacterium | reverse complement strand
CCAGAAGCGCCCGGCGAGCCGCTGCTGGGCCTCGCGCGGGAGCCCGGCGATGATCGTCGGCTCGGACAGCAGCGCGTCGCGCAGCTCGAGCTGATCCAGGGGCGGCTCGGCAGTGCCACAGTTCCCAAGCGGCAGCGCCGCCAACACGAAAACCGGGATCAACCAAGTCGCTCTGCGGGCCGTCTTCATGCTGTGCCTCATCACGATAAAGCTCCTGCGTCACCGCGACGGGCCGCGCGCTTGATGGCCCAGCGGGAGCGCAGGGAGACTGAGCAAGCGGCGTTCCGCTCGCCCCGGGCCGGCCCGGCCCGGTCGCCGCGGGCGCCGTTCGCCTGGGCTACCGAGTGGCAAAAAGACTTGCCTGCAGCGACTACAATGTAGGCGCGCGGCCGAGGCGGCCGGCCTGTCCTGGACCATGTCCAGACCATGTTCGGGACATGTCCCGGAACAGCGCTCTGCAGGGCGGACCGTCCGGCTTGATGTCGACCTGTATAGCGCCCGATTTTTTGGCCCCGCAGGGGATACACCGGGTGCCCGCAGCGGCCGACTTCAGATATGTTGTATGGCAGGGATGAAGTACGAACGGAACCTGGCGACAACCGATGACTCGGACCCGGCGCCCTCGGCCCAGGCAGGGGCGCCGACGCTGCTACTCGTATACTGTGGCGGGGCGCCGGCCCCGGTGCCGCAGCCGCTGCCCGTGCGACCCGGCACCACGGTCCTTGGCCGGGCGCCCGACACCGAGGGCGGGCTGTGCATCCCCGAGAACCGGGTGTCGCGCGTGCACGCGGTCATCCACTACGAGCCCGCCTTCGGCCAGCTGCGGGTGGTCGACGCCGGGAGCCGCAACGGGACCAGCGTCAACGGGGCGCGGATCAGCCAGTGCGTGCTGCGCGAAGACGACATCGTACGGATCGGCGACAGCCTGCTGCTGGTCCGCTACCAGCGCACCGCCGAGGGCGACGCCTGCGACGGGGAAGATCCGACCGAGATCGGCCAGGTGAGCCCCTCCGGGCTGCTCGGGCGCTCGCCGCTCATCCGCCGGCTGCGGGCGGTGCTCGGGCGCATCGCGCCCAGCCCTTCGGCGGTGCTCCTGCTCGGCGAGTCGGGCAGCGGCAAGGAGGTCGCGGCGCGCTACCTTCACGAGCGCAGCGGCCGCGCCGGCGCCTTCGTCGCCGTCAACTGCAGCGCGCTGCCCGACTCGCTGGTCGAGAGCCAGCTGTTCGGCCACACCCGCGGCGCCTTCACCGGCGCGGCGCCTCACCTCGGGTTCTTCCGCGCGGCGCAGGGCGGAACGCTCCTGCTCGACGAGATCGGCGATCTGTCGCCGCAGGCCCAGCCCAAGCTCCTGCGCGTGCTGGAGGACCGGCTGGTGTATCCAGTGGGCTCGGTCGTCGGCTATCCCGTGGACGTCCGGCTGCTGTTCGCCACCAACCGCGACCTGGACGCGGCCAGCGAGGCCGGGACCTTCCGCGGCGATCTGTATGCCCGGCTGGCCGAGCTGACGGTGAAGCTGCCGCCGCTGCGCGCTCGCCGGGAGGACATCCTGCTCCTCTTGTCGCACGCGCTGGCCGGTCGCCAGGTCGCGCTGTCCGCTGCGCTGGCCGAGGCGATGCTGCTGTACGCCTGGCCGTACAATGTGCGCGAGATCTACAAGCTCGCCGCCGAGCTGGCCGCCGCCCGCGATGACACGGCCGAGATCGAGTCCCGTCTGCGCGCCCGCCGCAGCGGCATCATCTCGCTGCCCGCTTCTCTGGTGCCGCCGGTCACGGCCAGCGCCGCGGCGCCGCTGGCGGATCCCGATGCGCCCGAGCGCGAGCGGCTGGTCGAGCTCCTCCACGAGCACCGCGGCAATCGCCGCGCGCGTCGGATCGACTGGGCCGCGAGGTACCTCGCGGTGCCGTCCTTCTGGCGAAGCGAGTCGATCTCTTTCTTGTCGAGGCGCCACGTCGCGCGGCGCAGGACGACGTTTCGAAAGCGCACACGCGGGAGGTGCGGGGCGCCCTCGAGAGCGCCCCACGAGAACGCGAGGTTCACCGCCGTCGGATCGTT
>DAOMZC010001276.1:0-2057 GCA_035437965.1 Pseudomonadota bacterium | reverse complement strand
GCCGACTCCGCCGGCTGGCGCCCAATCCGCTGAAGGGAGCAAGGCGCCGCTGGAGCCGTCCGGACCGGGCCGGGCTCCGCTAGATCGCAAGACCCTGGAGGTCGATCCCGACGACATCCAGGAAGAGGTAGTGGCGCCGGCGGTCGCGCCGCAGTCACGCCCGCTGCCACCGCCGCCGCCCAAGGCGCGCCGGCCGGCGAAGAACGAGCCCATGTCCGACGCCGCGCGGGCCTTCCGTACCGGCGTCACGATGCGCAGCTTCGGCCAGCACGAGCAGGCCATCGCGATGTTCGAGACGGCCCGCCGCGACGCCAAGCTGTGCGCCCGCGCCACGCTGATGGCGGGGCTGTGTTACCGCGATCTCGGTCGCACCGCGGAAGCCATCGCGTCCTTCATGGTCGGAATCAACACGCCTGAAGCAAGTGAGGTCCACCTCAGCGAGCTTTTCTATGAGCTGGCTCGCTCTCATGAGCTGCTCGCGCGGGTGGGCGAGGCGATCCTCTTTTACCGGCTGTCGCTCGGTGTGACCGGCTTCTTCCGCGACTCTACCGAGCGCATCGCGGCGCTGCAGAAATCCCTCCTCAAGACCTAGCCAAAATGCCTGGTGCAGGAATCGCTTCCTGCTCGTACCATATGCCCATGGACCAGTCAGGAACTCCTCCAGCCTTCACTCTGCGGCTGGCGCTCCCGGCGGAAGCCGCCCTTGCCACAGCTATCGATGACGACGCCTGCACGCTCTATACAGAGGCCGGCCTCGTCATCGTCGAGTCGACCCATGATCCCTTTTTTGCCCACGAGGTCGCGCAGTGGACCCAGGCGGCGCGGGAGGGGCGCATGCTCTTTGCCTGCGCCCCCGATGGCGCTCCGGTCGGCTTCGCCTCGCTCGGGCTCATCGATGGCGAGCCGCACCTGCAGCAGCTGTCGGTGCGGCGGGCGTGGATGCGGCGCGGCATCGGTCGCGCGCTGCTCGCGCGGGCGCAGCAGTTGAGCGCGCATGCCGGCGCGCTCTGGCTGACGACCTGGGGCCACCTGCAGTGGAACGGACCGTTTTATGCGAGCATGGGCTTTGCGACCATCGCGGAGGCCGCGTGCGGCCCCGAGCTTCAGGCAGTCATCGCCGCCGAGCGCCGCGCGCTCCCGGTGCCCGAGCACCGCATCGCGATGCGCTACCGCCACCCGCAAACAGGGGGGACAGCGGCCCGCGGAGTAGGATAAGATGACGCATGCCGCCGCAGCTGTCCGACTCGACCCGGCTCCCGGCAGTGATCTGGGGGCCGTTCCCGCTGCGGCGGGCGCGGCTCGCCGGCGGGGTGGCGATCCTGCCGCTGGCGGGGCTGCTCTTTCTGATCGGGCTGCAGCGCCACATCCTGACCTGCGCGCGCAGCGGCCCGCTGAGCGGTCAGTGCGAGTGGCAGACCGGCCTGCGCGAGAGCAGCGTGCGACGGTTTCCGCTGGCGGCGCTGCGCTCGGTGCGGGTCGCTTACAGCCAGACCCAGAATAAGAACCACGTAACGCACTGGGGGCAGCTCGCGCTCGACATCGATGGTCGCGAGCGGATGCTGCTGCGCCAGCCGGCGGACGAAGCGGACCAGGCCGCCGCGAGCCTGCAAGCCTTCCTGCGCGAGCCGACGCAGCCGGCGCTGCGCCTTGAGACCGCACGGTCGCTGCCCATGCTGGGGCTCGGCGCGGCCTTCGCGCTGGTCGGCGGCGGCCTGCTGTATTCGGTGTGGTATGGGCGGCGGCGCTTCCGCTTCACCTGGGAGGCCACCACGCAGCAGCTGGCGATGCAGCTGCAGTGGCCCCTGGGCATCGACGTCGGCCCCCCGGTTACCTGGAGCTTGGCGAGCCCCGTCGACGTGGAGATAAGCTGGGGGGAGGTGAAGGACGCCTTCAGCAGCTCGCGCTCTCCCGGGCCGCGCGGCGGCCGGCTGCAGGTGCGGCTGGCGGGTGGGGAGCTTACGTCGCTGCTTGCGGCGCCCATGGCCGGCTACGGCGTGCACCTCCGGGCTGCCGAGCAGCTGCGGCGCCTCATCCGCTGCCCGGAGCGCTCGGCCGCC
>DAOMZC010001275.1:0-2065 GCA_035437965.1 Pseudomonadota bacterium | reverse complement strand
TGCGGCACGAGCTGCGGCTCCTCCTGGGGCTCAACGCCGGGGCGCTGCTCGTCCCCTGGCTGTGACCTGGGACCGGCGGGCGTCCGCGGTCTGGGCCCGGCCGGCGCCTTCCCGCCGAGCCGAAGAGCTTGCCTGACGCTGGCGGCGCTCGGCGGCGTGCGGGCGAGGTATCTAGCGGGCGAGCTGGAGCTCTTCGTCGATGATTCGGCGGAACTCGGCGATCGGGCGGGCGCCGCGCAGCGGGCGGCCGTTGATCAGGAAGACGGGGACGGCGGTGATGCCCGCCTGGAGGCAGGCGGCGATGTCGGCGGCGACCACGGCGGCGGTGGCCGGCTTCTGGGCGCAGGCGGTCTGCTCGGCGTCGTCCAGGTGCAGCTCGCGGCGGGCGGTCAGCAGATCCTCGGGGTCGGTGTTGCCGGCGAAGAGCCGCTCGGCGAGCGGCCAGAACTGCCCGCGGGCGGCGGCGCAGACGGCGGCGCGGGCGGCGGCGCAGGCGTTCTCATGGACGGGCCGCTTGAGCAGCGGATTGCAGGCCTGGTCGAGCGGGAAGTGGCGGAAGACGACCCGCAGCTGGTCCGGGTAGGCAGCGAGCAGCTCTTTGATGGTGCCCGAGGCGCGCTGGCAGAAGGGGCACTCGAAGTCGCTGATCTCGACGATCGTGACCTTGGCCGTGGCGGGGCCGAGCGTGGGCGCGGTCTGCGAGTCGAGATCGATGCGCGGCTCGGCCTTGGCCGGCGCGGGCGTGCCGGCGGGCGGGGCAGGGGACGCTGGCGATGGGGGGGCGAGCGGTGAGGAGGCGAGCGATGGGGAGACGGCGGGCGGGGCGGGGCGAGCGTGCAGCTCGCGCAGCTTGGCGCTCAAGAACCAGCTGGAGCCGCCGGCAAAGACCACCAGCAGGGCCAGCAGCACGACCGCCGGTGAGCGCCAGAGCCGGCGCAGGTCGACGACCCAGCCCGGTTGCTCGGGCGTCCCGCGCAGGGCGTGCAGCGCGTTCCACGCGTCGGGCAGGAGCGCTGCGAGCAAGAGCAGGTTCACCGCATCGAGGCCCAGGCAGAACAGGCACAGCGCCCGGATCTTGAACACCGCCACCCCGGCCAGGTACGCCGAGAACACGCCGCCGCCGACCGCGCCGACGAGCAGGTAGCCGTGGATGCGATCGGCCAGCCAGCCGCCGCGGCGGCCGAGCAGCGACAGGATGAGCACCCCGAGGTAGAACAGCGTCGCCAGGTGCGACACCGGCACGCCCCCGATCGCCGCCCACGGGCTGCTGTTGACCGTGTCGCAGTTGAGCGTGTCGTTGATGTTGCAGACGCTCGGCAGGCCGCTGCGCAGGTACGAGAGGTGGCTGGTGGTCAGGTAGACGGACAGCGCAGCTCCCACCGCAGCGAGGCCGGAAGTGATGGCGAAGCGGGCATTGTGGCGCATGGTCTTAGTGGGGCCCGGGGGCGGTGAGGGTCGGCGGCGGGGGACCGGGCGGCGGCGCCGCGGCCGCCGGCGGCGCCGGGTGGCCAAGCCGCAGGTGGCCGACGAGGCGGACGGCCGCGACGGCGGTGATCGGCCGGAACACGAGGTTTAGCACCGGCGTACATAATAGCGCCGCGGTGGTGGCGGCGAAACCGAGCATCGCCGGCAGGTTCTGCTCGATGAGCGTCATCTCCCGGTGCCAGGGCGAGCACAGCCAGCGAATCCGGCGCACGACGAAGCGCAGCGGCGCGCCCAGCGGCCCGGGCAGGAGCTCGGCGAGCCCGTGCAACGGCCACAGGAACCAGGGCAGCCAGCCTTCGGGCGGCGGGTCGGAGGGCTCGCCGGCCGGCGCGGGCTCGCCGGCGGCCTCCGCGTCGACGCAGCCGTCGTTGAGCGCCTCGACGACGATCCAGTGCAGCGCCCACAGGAGCAGCAGCCCCTGCGCCACCCGCGCCCCGACCCACGGCAACAGGTGCACCGCGAAGCTGAGCGGCACGATCGCCACCGCCACCGCCACCACCTGGCGGCCAGCGAGGATCGCCGACCAGATGAGCGGTCGCTGACGCGGCCGGCACGCGCCGAGCCGCAGCCGCTCGTGGGC
>DAOMZC010001274.1:0-2066 GCA_035437965.1 Pseudomonadota bacterium | reverse complement strand
GACTTCGACGACCTGATGCTCGGCCACGACCGTCTCGCGCAGTCCGGCGCGCGGGAACGACTCGAGCTCGAAGGTCCGCAGCTCGCGCAGCTCCGCCGACTCGCGCGACAGATCGACAGGACCGCCGCGGATCGCGCGCCGCTGCACCCGATCGTCCCGGGGCCCGAGCGGACTCCCGGGCCCGCCGCCGGCCTCCGTCACCAGAGCCGGGCCCGCCGCTGCCTCGGCCCGCTGGGGCGTCGCTGAAAACCCAGGTGCGGCCCCCGCTGGGGCGCGTGCCTTGTCGACGACCGGCGCGGACTTCTGATCTTTGCCGCGAGCTTCCGCGGTCGCAGGCTGCGAGCGAGCTTTGTCGACGACCGGCGCGGGCTTCTGGTCTTTGGCGCGAGGCTCAACCGCCGCCGATGCGGAGTGAGCTTTGTCGGCGGCCAGCGCGGGCTTCTGGTCTTTGCCGTGAGGCTCAACCGCCGCCGATGCAGAGTGAGCTTTATCCGCGACCGAGGATGGCCTCTGGTCCCGGGCGCGAGATTCAGCAGCCGCGGGTTGAGGGTGAGCTCTATCTGCGGCCGAGGAAGCCTTGTGGTCTTTTTCGTGGGGCTCAGCGGTGGTCGATGCGGAGTGAGCTTTGTCGGCGGCTGGGGGTGATTTGTGGTCTTTGGCGCGAGGTTCGGCAGCCGTCGATGCGGCGTGAGATTTGTCGGGGGCCGGGGGAGGCTTCTGGTCTCTGGAGCGTTCGCCGGCGGCCGGCTGGGCGTGGGCCTTGTCCGGGCCGGGGCCGGACTTTTCTTTGGCGCGTCCCTCGCCTGCCTGGGCGCTGCGCACGCGGACCATGTCAGCGAGCCGGGCGGGTCGGGCCGGCGTCCCCTCACCCGCCTGGGCGCCGAGGAGGCCGGCGGCGAGCCCGCAGGTCTGGGCCAGCCTCCAGGCCCATCGCCTGACCCATCGCCTGACCCAGGTCGCGGGCCACTTATCGGCTGAGATCCGAGGACTCACATCGCGGCACGTTAGCAGCGCACTTTTATCGCCGCTAATTTTTTGCCGGCGCGATTTTCTCGCGGCCTGGCCGCAAGCCGCCGGCAAAAAAGCCGCGGGCGTCTGGCACAAGGTCGCTCTTGTGGCGAATCGGTGCCGGTGCTACCGTCGCAATTTAAGGAGAACCGTATGCGCAAACTGCTTTGGGGAGCGGCGCTGGCCTTGGGTCTGACGACGCTCCAGTGCTCTACCGAGACCAAGATCGTCGAGCTTGAGCCGCCCCAGGGGACCTTCGCCGGCGGCGAAGAGATCACCATCAAGGGTAAGAACCTCCCGGTCGGCCGCGGCGGGGCGACGGTGCTGTTCGGGCGGCGCGCCGCGACCAACATCGTCATGGAGAACTCCAATAGCATCCGCGTCACCTCGCCCGCCGGCGATCGCAACACCGAGGCGGACGTGACGGTGATCTTCGACGACGGCCGCAACTACCTGCTCAAGAACGCCTTCCGCTACCTCGATGCCTCGGACAACTCCAAGGTCATGAAGAGCTTCGGCAATAAGAAGTAGCTTTTGCAGTAGCGGGCGTGGCAGCGGCAGCCGGTCCGTCAGCCCTTCTTTAGGAGGCGGGCCCGCTCGAGCAGCGTCGCCCGCTCGTTGCGTCCGGGGTCGACCAGCACTTCCTCGAGCAGGCCGACAAGCAAGGTCCCGATCTGCGGGCCCGGTGAGAGGCCGAGCTCGCTGAGTAGCTCCTTCCCCGACAGCGCCAGCTCGCCGATCGACAGCGGGGGGCGGCGGTCGCGCTCGGCGTGCAGGCGGTCGCGCAGTCGCAGCGCCGCATCGCCGCGGCCCGGCCTCCCGGTGAGCAGCGACTCCAGGCCGAGCAGCGTCAGCAGCTCATCGAGCAGCTCGAACGGGTGGCGGGCAAGCAGGCGCCGCACCGCGACCGCGGAGCGCAGCGGGTCCTGGTCGGGCGGCGGCGGCTCGTCGGGCAGAAGCGTCACCGGGGCCGGTCCCGAGCGCAGCGGCAGCAGCAGCGCGCCCAGGTGCTGCCGCCGGCGCGCCGGCAGCTTGAGGCGCTCATCGAGCAGCTCGGG
>DAOMZC010001273.1:0-2068 GCA_035437965.1 Pseudomonadota bacterium | reverse complement strand
TCGGGCACGAGCGCGTTCAGCTCGCGGATCTGGCGCGGCGCCGCCAGGATGTGCAGCGCCATGACCTCGCTCGACGAGTTGGCGATGAACGGCGGCTGGCCGGCGAGCATCTCGTACAGGATGACGCCCAGCGAGTAGACGTCGGCCTTGTCCTCGACCTCGCTGGCCCCCTTCCACTGCTCGGGCGCCATATACAGCGGGGTGCCCATCGGGACGCCGATCTGGGTCTTTACCAGCGTCGGTCCCAGGCCCTGCGACTCGGCGACCTTGGCGATGCCGAAGTCGAGGATCTTGGCCTGCTCGCGGCTCTGATCGTTGGGGTCGCCCACGATCATGATGTTGTCGGGCTTCAGATCGCGGTGGATGACCCCCTTGCTGTGGGCCGCCGCCAGCGCCTCGGCGATCTGCCAGGCCAGCTGCAGGGCATAGTTGCACTCGAGGTGCCCGCCGTGTTTGGCCAACCGCTGGGTCAGCGAGTCACCGTCAAGGTAGTCCATGACGATGTACGCGCTGCCGTCGGGCAGTCGATCAAACTCGAAGATGTTGACGATGCCCGGGTGCTGCACGATGTTGGCAGCGCGGGCCTCGTTGAGAAAGCGCACGGCCATCTCGGGATTCCGAGAGAAATCCGCATGCAGCACTTTGACCGCGGCGCGGCGGCCAATGTACTCGTGCACGACCTCGAAGACGACGCCCATACCGCCCTCGCCGAGCTTGCGCACTATGCGATAGTTACCGATTCGCTGGTCGACCATGCAACGACCTTGTGGCTTGTCCTGAGCGGCAGGGCTGCTGCCAGTTTATGCGCTGTCTTGCAGTCATGTAGAAGCGGCGCGGAGCCTTCAATCAGCTTTTAGTCAGCCATTGTACCCTAGAACAGACCGCACTCAGGGCAGATATGCAGAAACTGTCGGACATCGTTCCAGGCAAAATCAAGAAGCTTTTGCCCGGCCAGCCGGCCGGCTGCGGTTCAAAGTAGCCTCGAGCTCGCTATTAAATGGCTATCCATTTAGCATGAGCTTGCTTTGACGGTCGCCGCCGCGACCTCGGCAAGCAGGCGACTTTACACGGGAACTTGTCCGGTGGCGGCCGAATTACGGCGGGGTCTCACAGGGCTTGGCGGGGCCCTTTATGTCCTTGGGGGCCGCGCTGCGGCGCCGCTTCGGCTTGGCTCCTACTTGTGTTCGCTGTTCTGGGGAGCTCGGTTGTGGGCCTACTCGGGAGTACATGAGCCCAGGCCCTGGGCACGGTGCGCCGGGTTCGCGGGTTTGGCCACTTGTCGGCATTTTTTGTCGGCTAGCCGGTCTCCGGTCTGGGGCCGGCCGGCTCTCGATACGCCGTAAAGGGGTGACCGCGGGGGCGGCCGGGCGGCCCGGGCGGGAGGCATTTGCCGCCGCTGGCGCGCCGTCATCGGCTGTATACTGCCATCATGCATCCATCTGATTCTGATTCTGGTTCTGGGTCTGGTTCTGGGTCTGGTCCTGACTCGGGCGCGGGCCCCGCCGCAGACGCGGCCGCTGGCAGCGCACCTCCGGTTGGCGGCACTGAGCCTGAAGCCGCGACTGCAGAGGGTGGTGCCCGGCCGGCGGCGGCCCAGGACGCGGCGGCGGACGAGCCGCTGCCCGAGGCGCACGACGACAAGCCCATGCTGCGGCCGATCGATGCCTACCCGGTCGATCACCCGAGCGGCCAGAAGCTGCTGGCGCTTTACGATCCGTCGGGCATCGCCCCGGCCGTGGTGACGCTGCCGCCGTTTGGCGCCGCCGTCATCGATCTGTGCGATGGCGATCGCACGCGCGCCGAGATCTGCGCCGAGTTCGCCGCCCGCTACCACCGACCGCTGCCGCCCGAGTCGCTGGAGGCGCTGCTCACCAAGCTCGACAATGCCCTCCTCCTCGACTCGACGAACTTCCGCCTGCACTGCGCCAAGATCTACGCCGACTTCGCCGCCCGGACCGAGCGCCCGCCGCAGGCCGCCGGCACCCGCTACCCGAGCGATCCGGCCGAGGTCACCGCGCTCCTGCGCTCGGCGTTCGCGCCGCCCAACGGCCCCGGGCTCGGGCCGGCC
>DAOMZC010001272.1:0-2070 GCA_035437965.1 Pseudomonadota bacterium | reverse complement strand
CCGGCGCCGCCAGCCAGCCCGGCGCCGAGAGCGAGGCACTGGCCCCGTCCTTCGGCGGCAGCCTCGGGGCGCGCCTGACCCGGCGCCTGGGCACGCTGCGGCTGGAGGCGTACGCCGACGGCGGCTACGGCGGCCTGCGCGCCGGGGCGGACCTGTCCGGGCGGCTCTTGCTCGTGCGCAACACCCTGGGCCTGGAAGGGCGGGCGATGTACCTGTATTGGGCGGACGACCAGCGCGAGAGCAACCGCACCCACTCGGTCTCCCTGCAGGCCGGGGTGCGCTACGCGCTGGTGCGCGGGGTCCTCATCCACCTCCTCGCCGAGGATAACGTCGACCGCTTCTACACGACGCAGCTGCGGGTGATGGCCATGCTCGATCTGTCCTACTATCTCGGCCCCGGCGGCGGCCCCAGCCCGCCGCCCGGGCTGCTCGCGATGGGCCTGGGCGGCTTCCCCGCGCCCGGCGCCCTGCCGGGGCTGCTCCAGTGATGCGCCCGCCGCTTCCCACCACCCGGCCGGGCCCACCGCTGGCCCGCCTGCTCGCCCTGGCCCTTGCTCTAACCGCCCTCACAATGGGGAGCGCCGCCGCCGGCCCGACACCCACGGCTGCCCCTCCCAGCGGAACCGCCGCGACCGCGAATCCAGCGCCAGCGACCGCCCCCGGCGGAACCGTGACGACCGCGGCCCCGGCCGCCGTGCCGGTCGATCTGTTCGCCCCGGCGCGCCCCCCGCGGCCCAAGAGTCCCGCTGGGGGCGAGCCGTCGCGCATCCTGTTCCCCGAGCAGCGCATCCCGCTGCGCTTCTCCCACGCCGCGCACCTCCAGCGCGGCGCTCAGTGCCAGGGCTGCCACCCGCAGGCGCTGACCTCGACCAGCGCCCGCGACAACCTGCTGCCGCGCGAGGCCGCCTGCCAGAGCTGCCACCCCATCGACCACCGCGAGCCGTGGAAAAAGACCGAGGGCCCCCCGGCCGCATGCGCCGCCTGCCACCCGGGAGCGCCGCCGGCCCCGACGGCCGCGCTGACCGGCCCCGGCCCGCAGCTGGAGGACGCCATCGCCCGCGTCGAGCTGCCCGAGCCGCAGCTCAAGTTCAACCACCAGCTGCACGCCCAGCGGCAGATCGGCTGCCCGCGCTGCCACGGCGACCTCACCCAGGTCGAGCTGGCCACCCGGGCGCAGCTGCCGCGCATGGAATTGTGCCTGGGGTGCCACAACGACGGGCTGGTGTCGGCCCGGCAAGGGCGGGGGGCGGGGAGCTCGGGACGCGGAGCCACGGCGCGCTGCCCGGCCTGCCACCTGACGGCGCCCGATGGGACGATGCAGGTCCAGTTCGCCGGCGGGCTGCTCGTTCCCTCGGTCACGCTGCGCGGCGACGACCACGGGCTGACGTTTCGCCAGGATCACCGCTCGGTCGCCCTGGGCGATGGGGACTACTGCGCCTCGTGCCACCGCCGCGACTGGTGTCAGCGCTGCCACAACGGCATCGTCAAGCCGCTCGACTACCACGGCGGCGATTTCGTCTCCCGCCACGGCCTGGAGGCGCGCCGCAACCAGCTCGACTGCGCCAGCTGCCACCGCCAGCAGACCTTCTGCCTGGGCTGCCACGAGCGCCTGGGCGTCGTCGACCACGCCAGCCTCCCGGGCCGCCCCCCGCTGAGCGGCTTCGCCCCGGTCACCGCGCGCCGCTTCCACCCGGACGGCTGGTCCAGCCCCTCCGCGGGACCGGGCCACCACGCCTACGAGGCGCAGCGCAACCTGCGCACCTGCACCTCGTGCCACCGCGAGGAGTCCTGCCTCCAGTGCCACAGCGCGCTGTCGGGCGGGCCCTTGGGAATCAGCGCCAATCCGCACCCGGCCAGCTGGACTACGGGCGGGCGCTGCCAGTCGCTGGCGGCGCGCAATCCGCGGGTCTGTTTGAAGTGTCATCGGGCGGGGAGTTTGGAGCTGCGGTGTGGCGGGTAGGTTTCTTGCTTCTCGGGGGGGAGCCTGAGTAGACAGGGGCACAACCGTAGTAGGCATCGGCGCGGGTCCCCCTTCCCTGCGATCCTTTTTTGCCAGCTGCGCTGACAAAA
>DAOMZC010001271.1:0-2071 GCA_035437965.1 Pseudomonadota bacterium | reverse complement strand
CGTCGTCGGCACGAGCCGTGCCGCGGCCTGCCGCAGCGGCGCGCCGGCGCGCTCGGCGTCGGCGGTGCGGATAAAGAAGTAGGGCGCCTCGCGGTCTTCGCGGACCAGGAAGGTCTGGCCCTCGGCGAGGCGCCCGTACAGCTGCAGCACCGGCGGCCCCGCGCCCCGGGAGCGCGCTCGAACGCTGGCCTGAATCAGGAATCCCTGGCGGCTCATGGGGCGCGGCGGCGCCTGGGCGGCCCTGCCCGTCCCCCCGGGACCCGGGCGTGAGCAGCGACGACAGTGCGCCTGCGGGTATCGTACCCTCTTTGACCAGCTCGCCGAAAGGGCAAAGTGTCGGCTCCCGCAGCGCGCCCGCCGCCGATAAAATGGCGCTGCGCCTGTGGGCCCCTGAAGGAGCAGGCGGGCAGGCGAGCAGGCGAGCACAGGTTTGTCTCTTGGAGGTCTGATGAGCGCTCCCGGCAGCGCACGGCACGAAGTCTCTCGGCTCCCCCGGCCGTCCCAGGCGGCCCGGCCTGCCCCCGGTGGCGATGGCCCGCGGCACCCTCGCGCGGGTCGCGCGGGTCGCGCGGGTCGACCGAGTCAGTGGTGCATTTTTTATGGCGGCGATGACGCTGCGGCGCAGGCCGCCGTGCCGGTGCTGGCGACCCCCATGCTCGCCGAGCTGAGCGACGAAGACCGTCCCGCCCAGTGCTGGCCGCGCAGCGCCGCCGAGTTCGCCGCCGCCCTCAGCGACTGACAGTTGTTTATGGGACGCCGGGACACGCCCGTGCTAATAAGCGTGCCTGCTGGCTGCGCCAGTCCTGCCTGAGGAAGGAGTCCCTGTGTCGAGCCTCGTTTCGTCCGCTGCTTCGTCTGCTGCTTCGTCGCTGACCGCGACCGGTCTGGCCGGCGCCGGCCCCGGCGAGGGCCTGGCGACGACCGACGCGTCGGCACCCGCCGGCCTCGGGCGCCCGCGCGAGGTCCGCAAGCTCCCCGCCCTGTGGACCCACCGCACCGCCCAGCGCGTCTACAAGGGCCCGCTCGAAGCGGCCACCGCGACCACCGTGCCCCAGGCGATCGAGCCGCTCCTCAGCGAACACGAAACCGCCTCGCCGCTCGCCGCCCACCGCCAGCACCCGCTGCACGTCTTGTGGGTGCTGACCCGCACCGAGTTCCGCGCCCGCTACCGCGCCCAGGCCCTGGGCATCATCTGGTCGATCCTGAACCCGCTGGTGATGATGGCGATCATCAGCGTCATCTTCACCCAGGTGTTCCGCTCCGCCGAGAAGCACTTTCCGATCTTCCTGCTCATCGGCCTGCTGGTCTGGCAGTGGTTCACCTCGGCGGTCACCAGCGCCACCGGGGTCTTCGTCGCCAACGCCGACATCATCAAGCGGACCGTGTTCGCCCGGGCGCTGTTGCCGGTGTCGATCGTCCTGTCGTTCGGCGTCAACTTCTGCCTCGAGTCGCTGGTGCTGCTCGCCTTCATCCCGATCTTCCCCGGAGCCTTCTGCCTGAGCTGGGCGCTGCTGCTCATCCCGGTGTACCTGGTGCTGGCGTTCATCCTCATGGCGAGCATCGGCCTTGCGACCTCGGTGCTCAACGTCATCTATCGCGACGTGTCGTACCTGGTGAACACGGCGCTGCTCATCCTCTACTGGCTGACGCCGCTGGTGTATCCGCTGGACGTCATCCCCGAGCCCTACCGGATGCTGCTGCAGGCAAACCCGATCGCCGGGATCCTCAACTCGCTGCGGCGGGCAATCATGCACGGGGAGGCGCCGAGCGCGCTCGGCTGGGCGGGCATGGTGCTGCCCACGGCGCTGGCGATGGTCATCGGCTGGCGCATCTACCGCCACTACGAGCACATGGTCCTCGACTACGTCTGAGGCGACCGCCATGCCCAGCGAAGCTCCGCTGCCCGCGCCCGCGCTCCCCGGCTTCCGTGCCGAGGGGGCAGGCCCTGCCGCCGCCGAATCTGAGGCGGCCGCCGGGCGCGACCCCCACGCCGCCCGGCGGCCCGGCTCGCCGGAGCCGGACACCGCTGCCGAGGTCGCGGTGATGACGCCGGCGCCCGGGCCCTATCACT
>DAOMZC010001270.1:0-2073 GCA_035437965.1 Pseudomonadota bacterium | reverse complement strand
GGCCCTGCGCTTCACCGGCAGCCCCGCCGAGCCGCGGCAGCTGCGGGTGCAGGGGCCGACGGCCCTGCGCATCGACGCCCTGGCCGCGCGCGGCGGCGGTGAACGAGTGCTGCGGATCGAGCTCACCCGCGAAGACAAGACGCGCAGCGAGCGCACCTACCCGCTGTGCAAGCTGCCCGCGGAGCAGCCGGTCCCGGCCACCCAGCCGGGCTACAACTGCCGCTCCCAGCTCACGGTGCCGCTGGTGTTCGAAGGGACCTACCAGGTAAAGCTCATCCCGGTGGGCACCCCCGCCGTCGCCCTGGCGCTGGCGGTCTACGACGACGAGCCCCCCGTCGAGCCGAGCGCCGGCCAGGACAGCGGCCGGGTCGCCGCCGCCGAGTCCGCGGACCAGCCGGGCCCCGCCGCCATTCCCGCGCTGCGCACGATCAAGGCGCCCGACTCCAACCTCCTGCGGGGCCTCGGGACGCTGCAGATCCAGCAGCTCGGGGTCTTCGGCAGCGCCGGGCGCAGCGACCCCCAGATCGGCGACACCTTCGCCGAGACCGCCATCACCTACAGGCGCCGGATCGACGGCCTGCCGATCTGGCTGCGCGCCGGCACCTCCGCCCGCCTGCGCGAAGGACCGGCCACCTTCGGCCTCCAGGGAACGATCTTCGGCCGCATCCCGGTCGCCGAGATCCGCGTCTACGCCGACCTGCAAGGCTACACCCAGCTCGTCGAGGGCCACCAGGAGTACTCGCTGGGACTGCGCACCTATCTTGAGCGCAGCATCAAGCTCATCCCGCACCTTTTCCTCCTGCCGCGCTTCGCCTTCAATGCCAGCTATCAGTCGCTGGCCGAGCGTCCCAAGCTGGCCGCGGGCAGCGCCTCGCCAACTCCGATCGATCTGCTAGTCTTCAATCAGTTTGATGCGGCGCACCCGACGGGCATCTCCGGACAGATGCTGCTGTGGTGGGTTCCCTTCATCAACATGATCAGCTACGCCGAGCTCCGGCTCAGCAGCAACCGCAACGTCCACGAGCTCGACGGAGTCCGGGCGCGGGCGGGCCTGGACATGGCGTTCCATACCACCGAGGTGATCTTGGACTATCAGCTGGATCACTACCTGGTCGATGACGCGCGCAAGCAGTCGATCCTGTGGCACAGCATCTCGGCGGGGGTCTATCAGACGCTGTGGCTCAACCGCAATCACCGCCTCGGCCTGCAGCTGTACGGGACCGTCGAGGTGCTGACGCAGGCGACGACGTTCGTGCTCGGGGCGTTCTGGGAAGGCAGCCGCGGGCGCGGGCTGGATGACTATGCGACTCCGGAGATCAACCTGCCGCAGCAGCTCAGTCAGGGACGGGGCTACCAGCGGCCTGAGGAGACATTCAGATGAACCGAAGAGACGAGCGGGCGAACCTGGTGGCAGCGATCACCACCCACCTGCCCGCCTTGGAGCAGCGCGTCCGCAAGCAGGAGCTCGCGGCCGTGGTCGATGCGGCGCTGGATCGCGACGATGTCTCGCCGCTCGGATTTCTCGGACTGGCCGAAAAGTACGAGCAGCTGGCGCGCGCGCGGCACGAGCGGCTGCAGGCCCTGCGCGCGGAGTACGAGCAGGCGCACACTCCTTCCGAGCACGCCGAGGTCCTGGCGCGGGCGCTGCGCGAAGAGAAGGCGCCGCGCCGCGCCTTCGCGGCCCTGCGGCGCGGCTGGCTCGATCTGGACGCGATGGCCGAGCGGGCGGAGCTGGAGGTGCACGAGCTGACGGTGCGGCAGACCCTCGCCCTGCGCGCCGCGGCGGCGCTCACCGAGATCGCGATGGCGCCGCAGGTGATGACCGCGCTGGTCGCGCTGCTGCTGCGCCGGCCGCCGCCGCCGTGCACGCTCGCCATCGCCGAAGGGCTGACCGAGCTGTTGACCCGGGTGCCGAGCGAGTGGGTCCCCGAGGATCAGTGGGAGCTCGTCTGCGCGCTCCTGCGCGACCCGGGCTCGCGGCGCGTCCAGTCGGCGCTGGCGCGGCTCGGGCTGCAGGCGGCGCCGCGGCTGGCGCTGGACTACCTGGGCGAGCGGCTGCGGCGCAGCGAGCCG
>DAOMZC010001269.1:0-2076 GCA_035437965.1 Pseudomonadota bacterium | reverse complement strand
GCCGGGGCAGGCGCCGACCGACCTGATCGTGGCGATGCGGCGGCTGCAGGTCGGGCAGCGCGTCCGGCTGGGGCTGCGCGGCGCGGCGGGCGGGCTGCGCGAGGTGGCGGTGGCGCTGGCCGAGCGGGTGGCGCCCGAGATCCTGCAGCGCAAGACGCTTCTGCACAAGCCGGCGCCTGACTTCGCGGCGTACGGGGTGAGCGGGCCGCAGCTGCCGGCGGGCGGGCGGCCGGCGCAGGTCCTGGCATCGCTGCGCGGGACGCCGGTGCTGCTCGACTTCTTTGCGACCTGGTGCGGGCCGTGTATGAACTCGATCCCGCGGCTGTCGGCGCTGCAGCAGCGCTACCCGGGGCTGCGGGTGATCGGCGTGTCGGATGAGCGGGTCGAGCTGCTCCTGCCGATGGTCAACCGCCTGCAGCCGGTCTACACGGTGGCGCAGGACCCCGAGCGCAAGGCCAGCCGCGCCTACCGGGTGTTCTCGTTCCCGACCCTGGTGCTGGTGGACGCGGCGGGCGTGGTGCGCAGCATCACCCACGGCGACCTGGACACGACCGAGGACGCGGTGGCGGCGCTGTTTGGTCAGCCGCCGAACTCTCAGGTGCAGTAGGTGCTGGCGCGGCTGCAGGAGTTCGTCGGGCTGCTGCGCAAAAACGGCGTGCGTACCTCGACCGCCGAGCTGCTCGATGGGGTGCGCGCGCTGGAGGCGGTGGGCCTGGAAGAGCCGCTGCAGGTGCGGGCGGCGCTGGCGGCGAGCCTGATCAAGCGGCACGAGGACCAGGACGCGTTCGATGACCTGTTCGACCTGTTCTTCTTCCGGCCGGGGCAGTTCCTCAAGGACGCGGAGGAGGCGCCGCTCCTGGCCGCGCTGCGCGCCGAGGGGCTGACCGAGGACGAGGTCGAGCGGGTGCTGGCGCTCATCGCCGATGAGGCGGCGCGCATGGATCCGACGGCGCGCACCGCGATGGGGCTGCGCCGCGGCGGGATGGAGTCGCTCTTGCGCCTGGCGGGGCTGCGCATCGACTTCGGGCGGCTGGTGAACCCGCTGCAGATCGGGTTTTTTACCCAGCAGGTGCTGGAGCAGCTGAAGTTCCGGGCGGCGGAGCTGGAGCTGCGGGCGCTCGGGCAGCGGCTCTTGCCGGAGCTCGGGGCGGAGCGGGCCGAGCAGGTGATGCGGCTCGTGGATAATAACCTCGGCAAGCTGCGCTCGGCGGTGCGCGGCTTCGTCAAGACCGAGTTCGAGAAGCGCAACCTCAACTACACCGAGGAGATGCGGCGCGAGCTGCTCCTGCACAAGCCGTTTGGCCAGATGTCCTACGAGGAGCTGCACAAGCTGCGCCGCGAGGTCGAGCGGCTGGCGCAGAAGCTGCGCACCACGGCGTCGCTGCGGCCCAAGAAGCAGCGGCGCGGGCGGCTGGACATGCGGCGGACGATGCGGGCGGCGCTCGGTACGGGCGGGGTGCCGCTGCAGCTGCGGCTGCGCCGGCGGCGGGTCGAAAAGCCGCGGCTGTGCGTGCTGTGCGATATCTCGGACTCGGTGCGGCACGTCTCGCGGTTCATGCTGCAGTTCGCCTATACGCTGCAGGAGATGTTCTCGCGCGTGCGCTCGTTCGTGTTCGTGTCGGACCTGGGCGAGGCGACGGAGCTGTTCCAGCGGCACGAGCTGCAGGACGCTGTGGATCGGGCGTACGGCGGGGCGGTGATTAACGTCCACAGCAACAGCAACTACGGGCGGGCGCTCGGGCAGTTCGTCGAGCGCTACCTGGACGCGGTGACGAGCCGGACCACCGTGATCATCATCGGCGACGGGCGGTCGAACTACTTTCCGTCCGAGGCGTGGACGCTCGGGCGGGTGCGGGCGCGGGCCAAGCACGTGCTGTGGCTGAACCCCGAGCAGCCGTCGTCGTGGATGTTCGGGGACAGCGCGATGCGCGACTACGAGCCGCACCTGAGCCGGGTCGAGGTGGTAAATAACCTCGCCTCGCTGTCGCGGATCATCGACGGGCTGGTGCTGTAGGGGCGGCGTCAGGCGGCGCGGGGCCGGCAGCGGGCGTGGCGGCGGGCGCGGACCTCGTCGAG
>DAOMZC010001268.1:0-2078 GCA_035437965.1 Pseudomonadota bacterium | reverse complement strand
ATCTCCTCGTGCGCGTAGCGCGGCGCGAGCTTCGCGCGGACGGCGGCGAGCAGCTCGTTGGCGCTTGCGTGGCGCTTGCCGCGCGGCTTTTCCAGCAGCGGCATCACCAGCGCGTCGATCGACGGCGGAACGGTCACCGCCGGCGCCCGCGTCTTCATCGGCGGGATCGGGGTGAAGAGGTGGTGCCGGATCATCTTGCGCGGCTCGCGCTCATTGAAGGGATGCAGCCCAGTGAGCGCTTCGTACAAGATCAGCCCGAGCGCATACAGGTCGGCGCGGACATCGACATCTTCACCGACACACTGCTCGGGAGCCATATACCTGGGCGTGCCGAACACCGAGCCGTGCCGCGTGATCGCCTGTCCGGCGCTCTCGCCCTCGACCTCCAGCGCTTCGGGCGCGAGCTTGGCCAGACCGAAGTCGAGGATCTTCACATAGTCGACGTCGCCCTGCCGGGGAACCAGCATGATGTTCTCCGGCTTGAGGTCTCTGTGAATGATCCCCAGCTCGTGCGAGCGCTCCAGCGCGCTGGCAATCTGGCGCACGATATGGGCGACGCGCCGCACCTCCATGGGTCCGGTCTTGAGGGCCTGGCGCAGGCTGTAGCCCTCGATGTACTCAAGGACCAGGAAGAAGGCTCCGTTCTCGGCGCGGCCAAAGTCGGTGGCGGTGGCGATGTTGGGGTGCTCGGCGCGCGACATGGCCACCGCCTCACGCTCAAAGCGCGCCACCAGCTCGGGCACCTGCGAGGTCTCGGCGTGCAGCATCTTCAGCGCGACGCGCTTGCGCATGTGGGTGTGCTGCGCCAGGTACACCGTGCCCATGCCGCCCGAGCCCAGCACTCCTTCGATCCGGTAGCGGCCCGAGATGATCGCGCCATTGGGCTGAGACACGCGATCTTCTATCGGCTCCTGGACAGCGCTGGCGTCCAGGGGAGAAGCTGGTGGGCGGGGCTCTGCCATGGCCAGACCTCAGCATATCACAACGGTGCAAGGCGGGGACGGGCGTAGCGCCCGCGGCGGGCGGCATCGGCGGACGATTTTCTCAGCGGTTTCGGACCGGTCCAGGCGCCGGCCGGTCGCGGCGGAGTGCCGATAGCGGAGGTCTTCTTCTCAGCGGCCCACCCAAATTCCCCGCCGCGCCGGTGCGCCGGCCGACTTCTCGGGAACAACGAGCGGCGCTTTCTCGCCGGCGCGCGGTCCTACAGCGAAGTGCGCGCGGTCGGCCAGATCCGCCACGAGCACGTGGTGACCATCCACGACAGCGGGCACACCGAAGACGGGCGACCCTACCTGGCGATGGAGTTTCTCGCCGGCGAGGATCTGGCGAGCCACCTGAAGCAGCACGGGCCGATGCAGAGCTCGCGGGCGATGCTCCTATGGCGCCAGGCGGTCAGCGCGGTCGCCGCGGCGCACCGGCGGCAGGTCGTGCACCGCGACATCAAGCCGGCCAACCTGTTTATCACCTACAAAGAAGGGGATGACGGGCCCGAGGAGATCATCAAAGTCATCGATTTCAGCATCGCCAAGCTGATAAACCCGGGGCGCGAGCTGCGGCCGACCGAGCCGGGGGCGATCGTCGGCACGGTGCTCTATATGGCGCCCGAGCAGCTGGAGAGCAGCGAGGCGACGCCGCGCTCGGATGTCTACTCGCTGGGTCTAGTCCTCATGGAGATGCTGACCGGGCGGCTGCCGTGGGGCGGCGCGGCCGGGGATCCGATCGAGGTCGGCAACGCGCTGCTGCGCCTGGTGGCCGCCCCGACGTCGCTGCGCGAGCTGGAGCCCGAGCAGCCGTTCTCGGAGGAGCTCTTGCAGCTGGCCCGCGATGTGCTGAGCCGCGATCCGAGCCAGCGGCCGGCCGATGCCGGCGAGCTGCTGCGGCGGATCAAGCAGCTCCCAGAGATGCGCGAGTGGCAGCGCCTGCCGCGGCGGCTCAGCTGGCCGGCGCTTACCAGCTCGGAGCTGACGCCGGCCGGCCTTACGCGGCAGCCGGCCGGACTTGCGCGGCCGTCGTCCGAGCTGGCCGCGACTGCGCCGGAGCCGGAGACCGCGGATCGCACGGTGCCGGAAGGGCCGCTC
>DAOMZC010001267.1:0-2079 GCA_035437965.1 Pseudomonadota bacterium | reverse complement strand
CGGCGGCGGCGGCGGTGGCTTCATCGCCGTGCCGGCGGCTACCGCCAGCTCGGTGGTGCGCGCGGTGCGCGGCGGCAGCGGCGGCACCACCGCCTCGGCGGCGATGGTCGGCTTCCCCAGTAACGGCGCTACCAGCGGCGGTGCCGGCCTGGAGCAGCCGCTGAGCTCGGCCGCCGCGGCGCCGCTGTGCCTGCCCGCCGACCTGAGCGTCACCGTGGTCACCGAGACCACTCAGGCGGCCGCCGGCAGCAACCTCACCTTCACTGTCACCGTCACCAACAACGGGCCGAGCGATGTGACCGCGGCCCGCCTGCAGGGGGCGCTGACCCCCGCCATGACCAGCGTCGCCTGGACCTGCATCAGCAGCGACGCGAGCCTCGACCCCGTCAACTGCGCCGACCCGCCGGCGGCGCGCCTTGGCAACATCAACAAGGCGCTGGTGATCCCCGCGCTCGGCACCGTGACCTTCACCGTGTACGTCTTCCTCGAGCCGAGCGCCACCGGGACCCTGACTTATAAGGCGACAGTGAGCGCCCCGACCTCCCTGCAGGACCTGGTGCCGGCCAACAACACCGCCAGCGCCACGACGCTGGTCATCGAGCCGGCGGACGTGCAGGTCCAGCTGCTCGCCGCCCCGAATCCCTCGCTGTCCGGGGAGGCGATTACCCTCACCGCGACCGTGCGCAACGTCGGTCCGTCGCTGGCCCGCGGGCTGCGGCTGACCCTGAAGCTGCCGGTCGGGGCGCAGCTCCACCGCCCGCCGAGCGGCCCCGGCTGGACCTGCACGGCGGTGGCGCCCGACGGCACCCTCACCTGCGACAACCCCACCCTGGAGAGCGGCACTGTATCCGAGGTCTTCCTGGCGCTCCTGCCCGACTTCGACGCCGAGACGCTGGCGGCCAGCGCGACGGCCACCGCCAGCAACGAAGATCCCGACCCGGCGAACAACACCGCGGCGGTGACCGTCCCGATCCTGTTCAACGCCGCCTCCTACCGCACCCCGGCAATCGGCGGCGGCGGCTTCGGCTGCCAGCTTGGTGTCGGCGCCCCGGGGACTGGCCCCGGCGCGGCGGCGGTCCTCTTCGCCCTGGTCGTCCTGCTGGGCGGCCGGCTGCCGGCGCGTCGCTGGTACCGTGGGCGCCAGTCGATCCTCGGCAGCCGGGGCCGCTAGCAGGAGCCTTCGTGCGGCGCCCGGTCCTCTGCGCACTGTTTTTTGCCCTGCTGGGGCTCGGCGGCGTCCGGTCGGCGGCCGCCCAGAACCGCGGCTTCCAGGTGAACCGCTACGAGCCGACCGCCGCCGGCGAGTGGTCGCTGGCGGTCGAGCACCCGTGGTACAGCTCGACGCGCCGTTTCGCCGCCGGGCTCACCCTGAACTACGGCCACGACCCGCTGGTGTTCGGCTATCGGTCGCTGGATGGGACGTTCTCGCAGGCGGGCGGGGTGATTGCCGACCAGCTGATCGGGCACCTCGATCTCGCCGCCTCGTTTCGCGATCGGGTGCTGCTGACGCTGTCGCTACCGGTGACGCTGCTGGAGCGCGGCACCGAGCAGTACGGCATCGCCCCGCTGACCGGCGCCGCGGTGGGCGACCCGCGGCTCGGCGTCCGGGTCCGCGTGCTCGGCCAGCCGTACCGCAGCCCGCTGGGGCTCAGCCTCGGCGTCGACCTGTGGCTCCCGGTCAACTCGCTGGGCGAGGCGCCGCCGTTCGCCGCCCAGGTGGGGGAGAGCGGGGTGCGCCTTTTGCCCAAGCTGCTGCTCGGGGGCCTGGGCGGCGGCGTCCTGTGGTCGCTCACCGCGGGCTTCTACTATCGTCCCGAGCAGCTCATCGGCACCCTGCCCGACGGCTCGGGCAACAACATGGGCTCGGAGGTCCAGCTCGGCGCCGCGGTCGCCTACGCCCGCCCCGACCTGCGGCTCGCCATCGGCCCCGAGGCGGTGCTGTCGACCATCGTCACCGGCGGCCACGGCTTCACCCCCAGCTACACCGGCCTGGAGCTGCTGCTCGGCGCGCACTACAACGTCCGCCGGCTCGTCCAGCTCGGGCTCGGCGCCGGCGTCGGCGTGCTGCGCGAGCCGGGG
>DAOMZC010001266.1:0-2094 GCA_035437965.1 Pseudomonadota bacterium | reverse complement strand
AGCGAGTGAGTACGGGCGGCCTGGGCAGCGGCCTCGCGGAAGCGGCCATTGAGGGACAGCGCCAGAGCCGGATACATCAGACAGCGCACCCCATCCAGGCCGGTCCCGTGCCGCGCCGCTTCACCGAGCAGCGGCGCCAGGGTCTCCAGCGCCTTTATGACATTTCCCTGCAGGAACTCGCTCATCCCCAGGACCTGGCAGGTAAGCGACAGGAGCTCGTCATCGGCGAACTCGCGCGCGACGGGCAGCACCCGCTGAAAGAGCGGCATCGCGCGCGCCGGCTGGCCGTAGAAGTAATGGGTGCGGGCGTAACAGAACTCGACCCGCGCCAGGCGCAGGCGATCGTGCGGCTCGGCGGTCGCGGGGTCGGAGAGCAGCTCGAGCAGCGCCCGCGCTTCATCAAGAACGCTCAGCTGGGAAGCCGCCGACCCGAGGGTGGTTCCGTAACCGACGCGCCGCAGCAGCACGTCTACGTGCAGCCGGCGCAGGGGCGGCGAGCTCGGGAGGAGCCGAAGCGTCTGCTCGGCCGCTTCATAGTGAAGCAGCGCTTCCTCGAACAGACCCTGCTGGTCCGCCCGCTCGCCGGCTTGCAGGTAGTGGTAGAGCGCTTGATCGAAAATCCCGGCCTGCCGCAAGTGATAGGCCAGGATGGCGGGCGCCGCCTGATCATCGGCGGCGGCCAGGAACTCCGCCGCCAGTTTGTGACCGAGCTGCTGGTCGCCCTGGCTCAAAAGCTCGTAGGCGGCGTCGCGGACGAGCGCGTGGCGGAACCTGTACTCCCAGCGATCGGGAGTGCGACTGCCGTGGCGCACGTCGGGGCTGGCTTCCACGATCTCGCAGTCGGTAAGGACCTGCAGCCAGCTCGCGAGCTCGGCATCCTCCGCCGGCACCCCGAGCAGCGCCGCGACCCCCGCCCTGCCGAACGACTGCCCGTAGACCGCGGCCGCCAGCACCAGGCGCCGCGGCCCGGCCGGGAGCCGACCGATGCGCGCCTGCAGCATCGCGATGATCGTCTCGGGCTGGTCCAGGGTCCCGCCGCGCGCGGCGGCGCGGATGAGCTCCTCCAAGAACAGCGCGTTGCCGGCGCACTGCTCCACGATCCAGGCGACCGTCGCGGGCGGCGCTTGGCTTCCCAGCACCTGCTGGATGAGCCGCTCGCAGGCCCGCTTGCTCAGGCCCTTCAGGGCGATCTCCTGCAGGTTCTGTCCCTGCCACAGCCGCGGCCGCGACCGCGCAAAGCTCGCGTGGACCTCGGGACGCGCCAGCGCCAGCACGAACAGCGGCCCGCCGCGCAGCTCGCGCAGCGCCTGGTCGATGAGCGCCACCGAGAGCTCGTCCCCCCAGTGCAGATCGTCGAGAACAAGGAGCACCGGCGCCGCCCGGCACTCCGCGGCCAGCCAGTCGAGCGCGGCCTGCCGCAGGCCCGCGGCCATGGCCTTGTGATCCTGCCGGGCTTTCCGCAGCTGCGGCTCCTCGGGAAACGGCACCCCGCACAGCTCGCCGATGAAGGCCAGGATGCGCGCTTGCTCGGACGGCGCGACGTGCTTGACGATGCGCCGGCGCAGGCTGTCCCGCGCCACCTCGACGGGCTCCCCGCCCGAAAGCCCGCACAGCTTGGCCAGCGCCCGGCCGAGGATGCCGTAGGCGGCGCCGGCGCTCAGAAGCTCGCCGCGGCCCAGCAGCACCGTGATCGGCTCACTCCTTTTTGCCACCCGGCGCAGGAACTCGTGGCGCAGCCGCGACTTGCCGACTCCTGGCGGCGCCGTCACCAGCACCGCGCGCGCCTCGGCTTCTTCGATGCAGCTGGCAAGCTGCGCCTCCAGCATCGCCAGCTCGGCGTCGCGCCCGACGCACGGAGTGGGCTTGCCGAGCAGCGGCCGGCCTTCGTCCATCTGCTTCTCTTCACCGACCAGCAGCACTCCCTGCGCGGTGTTGACTACAGCAAACGGCGGCCCGAGCAGCCGCGCCGAGAGCTCATCGAGCCACACGCCGCTGGGCAGCCCCGCCGCGGCCTCCGCACCGTCCCCGCCGCGCTGCTGCAGCAGCCGCAGCCCGGAAGCGCGTCGTGGAGGGAAACAGTGTCGATCTCGGTGG
>DAOMZC010001265.1:0-2095 GCA_035437965.1 Pseudomonadota bacterium | reverse complement strand
GCTACCTGAGGATCTGGGCGCCGGTCCGCGGCAGCAGCGGTGAGCTGATATGGCGCACGGTGAAAGCTTTGTTTATGAGATTCGGTTACGTCGCGACAGGGACACTTCATCTGGTATTCCGGGATCGTACGGGCGCCTAGCAGCGACCGCTTTGCAACAGGGTGCCGATCCGTGCCAGCTGCGATGGCACTCCGCGCGATGGCCCGAGTACGTCCTCGGCAAGTCCGCGCCAGAGCTTCTCATGGCCGCTGCCGAAGCTCGTACGCAGGAGCCAGCCCGCTTCGGGCCGCGCACTTTCGGCCGCCGCCTCTGCCATCTTCAACATCGCAATCAGCCCATCGAGCCGCGGATCATCGGGGGCATCCTTCGCGCGCGTCAGCAACAGGCCGAACAGCGGCCAGACGTAGCCGCCTTCAGGCTCCAGGACCTCGATGAGCCAGGCCAAGTGCTGCTCCAGCTCAACCTCTAGGCCCAGGTGCCACGCGCTCTCGAGGAGCGGCGCCAGTACGTCGCTGAGCTCCCCAATCTGCAGACTGCCCGGCAGCGCGGCGTCGAGCGCGAGCACGGCGCAGGCGAAGGCACGCCCGACGTGGTCGACCGCAGCGCCCTGGCGCCAGCGAAATAGCTCCAGGACCTCGCGTGGGTACCAGTCCAGCGGCACGGGAAAGCTGCCGCTAGCTTGGATCTCGACCAGCGCCTGATGGTGTTTCGCATAGTCGTTGCCATAGTCGGCGCCGGCGAGTGCCGATAGTACCTGCGGGCCTGCCTGCGCCCGCACGCGATCAAGAAGGGCGCGCGGACTGCTCGTCTCCCAGCCTGGGCACGAGCGCAGTCGCACCAGCTTGCTCTCGGGGGCAGCGTCCTCTGGGGCGACCGACTCGGCTCGGGCCGGTTCGTTCAGCCACCTTCGAAAGCCGACTGCAATCTGAGTGCGCTGCTGAGCAGTCGGCTCGGGATTGGCGGCCAACGCTGCTTCGAGACAGCGGCAGACCGCGGCGCGGTCCCAGGACTCCTGGCGCCCGCTGTCGCCGCCGTCGCGATAAGCCTCAGCCACCTGCAGCCACTCGGCTACGTTGGTGGCCGTCGCTTCGGCCCGAACCAGCGCGCTACGCACCCATGCTTCGTCCTGAAACAGCGAGCGCCATCCGACTGCCAGGCTGGCCAGCGTCTGCACATCTCGCGCCTCCTCGGTCGCTCGCGCGAGCACAGCCCGTGCACGCGTCTGATCCGAGAGCGAGTTGCACCAGCTGATGGCTATCGTCCACAGCTCGCGATGCCGCCCTCGCTCCAGCGATTGCTGTTCAGCGCGCGCGAGCAGGCGACGCGCGCCCTGTGTGTCACCGAGCAACAAGACGTACCCATCGGCGAGTGCGGCCAGATCTTCGGCCTCTTGCACCGTCGCCGCAGCACTGGCCAGACAGCGGGTGACGGAATCGTCATCCCCGAGAACCTCGCGGTAGGCGAGAGCCAGCAGCACCCACTGATATGCGCGCACCGGAAGCCTCCTGCCAGCCCCGCCGAGCTGCGCCTCGACCCGGCCGAGCACTACGCCTGCCGCTGTCCGCTCCCCGAGCCGCACCAGGAGCTCCGCCGCTCGCCGGCAGGGCCAGTGCTCGCCGTCCGCCATGTCAACGCAGAGCTCGATGCAGAGCCGCGCCAGCTCGACGTCTCCCTGATCGAGCCAGGCTTGAGCGATCCCTAGCCAGTCATCCGGCCAGCGGACTGCGCGCTCCGCCTGGGCCAGGCATCCCTGCACATCCTGGCCAGCCTGCGCACGAGCGATCCAGTCTTTGGTGGTCAGAGTCGACATCAGGCCAGGTCTCCGCTCTTGGTACAGCGTAACCTAGATGCGCAGCAAAGGGCTGGCTGAGTGCCGCTGTGCTGGTGTGAGATCCTCGACGCGGTAAGCCCCTGCACCGCTCAGCATCCCGGCTTCGTCGAGTCGCGCTTCAGCCGGGGGCTCTACCAATCGGGCTAAGGCCAGACATAGTCACCCGCGCCCCGCCCTGTGCCTCCTTCGGTTCCCCTCGATATTCACTCGGTCAGGGAACGATTCAGCTGCTTTTGTCGACGGAGACAACCTTGCTGTCTCCAA
>DAOMZC010001264.1:0-2098 GCA_035437965.1 Pseudomonadota bacterium | reverse complement strand
GGCCCTGATCTATGCGCAGCCAGCGCGCCTCGCCGCGGTCGCCGGCCGGGCGATACAGGTAGAGCACCGCCTGGCCGGACCCGGCGCCGCTGCCGTGCGGGTCCGGGGTCCGCTGCGGCGGCACGCCGAACAGCTTGGCCGCCGCCTCCTTGGCCTCCGGGCTCGCGCTCTTGCCGAGCGTCCCGAGGATCGGCGGCCGCCCGGTGTCGTAGGCGGCGTAGCGCACAAACGCCGCCGCCGCCGCCCGCCTTACTTCGGGGCTGTCGTCCTGCAGCGCCCGTTTGAGGGCGGCATCATCCCCGGCCGCCTCCCAGGCCGCGACCTTGCGCACCCGCGCCGACGCGCAGCCGCCGGCGCCAAGACCCAGCCCCAGTCCAAGTCCAAGCCCAGCGACGACAATAAGGCCAAGGCCGGCTCCTCGGCTTCCAGGGCTTCCGAGGCTTCCAAAGCTTGAAGCCCCCTTGGGCCGGGCGGTCTTCCAAGCGGTTCCAGTCGCCGGCCCCGGGGCTTTTACCCGCGCCGGCTGGTTCGTGGTTCTTGCTTCGCTTTTCTGGTCCATTTTTCTCGTCGGATGATATCACGCCGGGCCGCGGACTCCTTGACCGGGGCCTGCTAGCTTGGGTACCGTCAGAAGATGAGGCATTTTCTGAACGATCGTGCGGGTCTCCCCCTGGTGTTCGCGCTCTTGTGGCTCCCGCTTGGCTGTGCTCCCAAGCCCAAGCCGCAGCCGGTCATTCCGCCGCCGCCGCCCGGCGACCTTCTTCACTACGCGGGCAAGGCCAACGAGAAGGCCGCCGGCAAGGTCTCGGTGCGCGTCGAAGAAAGCACCATCGGGGCCAAGAAGCCCAAGGTCTCGGCCTTCCAGTTCGGCGAGGAGCACACCATCACCGAGCTCAAGCCCGACGGCTCGATGCACGTCACCGGGGCGTTCATCAACGTCGAGACCCTCGGCGACACCCCGCGCGAGAAGAAGGATGGCGAGGTCGTGGCGCGCGCCCTGCAAGAGGTCAAGGTCGCCTACGACATCGACGCCCGCGGCACCGTGACCAACTTCGCCGCGCCGCTCAGCGACGAGTACGACGCCAAGGTGGTCTCGCGCACGCGCCTCATCGCGCAGTGGGTCTACGGGGCCGATCGCGGGCCGCTCTTCGATCCGGGCCGCATCGAAGTCACCAAGGGCTGGAAGATCCGCGCCGAGGTGCCGATCAAGTCGGGCGACACCACCGTCGGCAACAAGAACTGGGACATCGACTACACGTACACCAAGAAGGAAAAGGGCATCTGCTCGATCGAGCTCAACGGCAAGGTCTCCGGCGAGAGCCAGGGCACCCAGCTCAGCGGCGAGGTCAAGGGCGAGCTGCGGCTCGATCAGAGCGCCGGCCACCTGGTGTACCAGGACATCGACTCGAACTCGGCGTTCCGCGCCGGCGGCAGCGACAAGGGCGGCCACATCGTGCACGTGCACGTCACCTGGGAGCTCGCCACCGACGCGCCCGCGCCGGCCGCCGCGACCGACAGCACCGGCATCCTCAACTAAACCGCGCCCCAGCTGACGCCGGTAGCTTTCACTTAGGAGCGGGTGGCGCCGCTCACCACCTCAGGTCAGAAGCCCCGCAAGAAGAGTTCCCATGCGCGCGTCGGGGCTGCGCAAGAGGAAGCGGCGGGCCTCGGCGTAGCGCTGCGCGGCGGCGTCCAGGCGGCCGCGGCGCCGGTGGTGGTTGCCCCATGAGCGGTGGATGATGCCCAGGCTGAAGGCGGGGCGCGGCGTCAGCCCCTCGGCGACCGCGACCGCCTGGGCGTAGTGGTGCTGGGCCAGCCGATCGGCCTCGGCGTCAAGGCGCGCGCTGTAGCAGTCGCCCAGGATGGTCAGGGTCTGGGCGATGTCTTCGCCGTGACCGACCGCCACGAAGTGAGCCAGCGCCGCCAGCACGTCGTCGAGCGCCGCCTGGCGGCTCGCCTCGCCGCGGGTGTCGGCCGGACCGGCCAGGAGCAGCCGCAGCGCCCGCGCATAGCCGCGGGCCTGGCGCGCCTTATAGGGCAGGTGGCGGCACCAGGCGGTGACCTCCTCGCCATCGACGGGCATGCTGAGCCGGGTCCG
>DAOMZC010001263.1:0-2099 GCA_035437965.1 Pseudomonadota bacterium | reverse complement strand
GGGGGCGTGGCCGGCCGCCTCGGCGGACCTGGGGGTGCTCGGGGCCAGGGAGACGCTGAGGCCGCCGGTGCGGGCGGGGCGCGGGCTCTTGGGGCGAACGATGGGGGTGCGTGCCGTCTTCATGGGGCTCAAGCTATTTCGGTACGATAAGGAAGTCAAAAATCTTACTTTGTCCTACATGTGAGGAGACGTAGCCGGGTCGAGAAAAAGTGGGCGCGTCCTCCGCTTGAAAGGTCCGCGCGGTCCCGCGAAGAGCCCGGTCAGGCCGTCTTTTCGCGCCGGTTTCGCGCCGGAGTTTTCAGGTCCGCGCTTGGTGGGGGCGGCGGCCTATGCCATGCTGACGCGAGTCTCTTCAAACACAGGAAAAGGAAACGAACCCATGAACTGGAAGCCAATCTCGGCGGCGCTACTGACGCTGCTTCTCGGCAGCAGCGCTTGCAACAAGGGCTCCACCAAGCCGGTCGGCCCGACGCCGACCTCTGCGGACGCGCAGGTGGTCGTGGCGCTCATCGGCGGCCAGCCGCTCACCATGGCGGACCTGGACAAGGCCGCCGGCCGCGAGCTGTTCGAGATCCGCGAGAAGACCCTGGACAACCTGGTCGGCGAGCGGGTCGTCAAGGCGGCGGCGCAGAAGGCCGGGCAGAGCGATGAGGACTTCCTGCGCAAGCAGGTCGAGACCAAGGTCCCGCAGGTCAGCGTCGAGGAGGCCAAGAGCTTCTTCGAGGCCAACAAAGAGCGCCTGCCGCCGCAGCTGGCCGGCCAGCAGTTCGATGCGGTCAAGGACACCATCGTCACCGGCCTGACCAACCAGAAGCGCCGCGAGGCGATTGCGACCACGATCGAGGAGCTCAAGAAGAAGGCCGGCGTGCAGATCCTGCTGCGCGCCCCCAAGATCCAGGTCGCCACCGAGGGCCCGTCCAAGGGTCCCAAAGAGGCCAAGGTCACCGTCGTCGAGTTCTCCGACTTCCAGTGCCCGTACTGCAGCAAGGGCCGCGCGGTCATGGATCAGGTGGTTGCCAAGTATGGAAACAAGGTCCGCCTGGTGTTCCGCGACTTCCCGCTCGACTTCCACGAGAAGGCGCAGAAGGCCGCCGAGGCCGGGCAGTGCGCCAACGATCAGGGCAAGTTCTGGGCGATGCACGACTGGATGTTCGACAACCAGCAGAACCTCGACGTCGACTCGCTGAAGAACGCGGCCAAGACGCTGGGGATCGACAGCGCCAAGTTTGATAACTGCCTGACCTCTGGGCAGCACGCGGCGCTGGTGAAGAAGAACATCCGCGAGGGCCAGGAGGCCGGGGTGCGCGGCACGCCGGCGTTCTTCGTCAACGGCACCTTCCTCAGCGGCGCCCTGCCGCTCGACAAGTTCTCCGCCGAGATCGACCGCGCGCTCGCCGAGTAGCCGCCCGGGCGCTCCGCCCGCGGCGCTAGCCTCCCCCTCCCGTTCGTTGTCTCTCCGCTGACTGCGTCCGCGCTTGCGCTGGACGCCGGTGCCGCGTTATGGCTCGACCAGCTGCTGCGAGCCGCGCATGACCGACCTGGTAAACAAGAACGACGAGATCTATAGCCGCCTCTGGGCCCGCCTGCCCATCCCCGGACACCAGCAGTGGCCGATCTGGAGCGAGCTGGCCAAGGAGCTCACCCCGTCGGCGCGCCTGTTGGAGCTCGGCTCCGGCGTGCTGCCGCGCATCCCGGTGCGCGGCGGCTACTTCGTCGACCTGGCGCAGCCCGCCCTGCGCAAGCTGCACCAGCACGGCGGCCTGGCGGTGCGCAGCGCCGGTCCGCTGCCGTTCGCCGACGGCGCCTTCCAGGTGGCGTGCGCCTTCGAGGTGCTCGAGCACATCCCCGACGACGAGACGGTCCTCGCCGAGCTCGCGCGGGTGCTCGCGCCCGGCGGCGCGCTGTTCTTCTCGGTGCCGGTGGACCCGGCCCTGTTTACCCGCTTTGACACCGCCTGCGGGCACGTCCGCCGCTACCAGGCCGACGAGCTGCGCGACCGCCTGGCCGCCCGCGGCCTGCACATCGAGCGCTGGACCACTCAGCGCAACAACTACAAGCCGCGCGTCGGCAACCTGATCGGCGCCTTCCTGCAGGCGATC
>DAOMZC010001262.1:0-2100 GCA_035437965.1 Pseudomonadota bacterium | reverse complement strand
CTGGCGAGCCTGCGCCCGCGCCGGCACCGCCTGGTCCAGCGCCCCCTGGCGAGCCTGCGCCCGCTCTGACGCCGCCGGCATGCTTCCTCCGGCCGGGGTGCTGCGCCCGATTCGGTAGACGGCGGCCGGCTCCAGCGTGGCCAGCTGCAGCGGGGCAAAGGTCAGCTCGCTGAGAGAGAACAGCTCGCTCAGCGGCTCGCCGAGTCGCTGGGTCGGCTCGTCGTCCCGCTGCACCAGGGTCGCGGTCCCGCGACGCCACAGCCGCAGCACCGTCTGCTGACCGAGCGTCGTCTTCACCACGATGTGCACGGCATCGGGCGGTGGGGCGACCGGCCCCGGCTCTGGGGTCAGGTGGACGGCGGTTAGCTGCGCCAGGAAGCGGCGGACGGTGCTCGTCTCGGCAGGGCGGCCCGCGAGGGTGTAGGTGCCGTCGGGCTCACGGGTCAGCTGCCGGCCCGGGGCGAGCCGGAGCTCGGCTATCTCGGCGCTGGTCAGGGGCAAGAGGCGCTCGGCGCGCAGCACCGCCGGATCGAGGCGACGAGCCGCGGGGAGCTCTGCGCACACGGCCTCGTCCCCTTCGCGCACGAACAGGCGAGCGGCGGCCGGGCAGCCAGGCGGGGCCGGCCAGCCGCCGCGCACGAGCTCCACCCCATCGACGCTCAGGCGGAACGGCGGCGGGCCGGCCGGCACGCTGAATCGAGCGGCGGCCGATGCAGTCGATGAAGCCGATGCAGTCGATGAAGCCGATGCAGTCGATGAAGCCGCTGCAGTTGAGGCAGTCGAGGCAGTCGCAGCGGCGGGAGCGGGACGGTCGGCGGGCCAGGCGACCACCGACCAGGTGGCGAGCCAGCTCAGGAGCTCCTCAAGCTGCGTCGGCTCGGCGAGCGCTGCCGGCTGCCCTGGCTCCTGCACTCGCCACAGGTCGCCGTCGTGGGAAATCCGCAGCGCGCCAATCTCCAGCTGCTGCACGCCGCGGAGCGGCACCGGAACGACGCGGCTCGCCCGGTAGCGCGCTGGCGGGCGGGCTAGCAGATCAAACAGCCCGCGATCGACGACCAGGACCGTGGGCGAGTCCTCGGCGCGCACATAGACCGAGCCGCTGACCGACTCGCCGCCGAAGCACAGCGAGCGGCCGGCACCGAAGCGCACGCGCACCCGGCACTGCCCGTCCGCAAAGCCATAAGAGTCGCCGGAAGAGTCGCCGGAAGAGTCGGTCCGCGCGCCGCCCGCGCCGGGCGCAGACCGCTGCCGCGCGGGAGCCGTCGCTGGCTCCAGGCGGCGCTCGACTACCGTGGACAGCAGCGCGCTCAGCAGGGTCTCGACGGTCGCATCGTCGGCGCGGCTGCCCGGGGGCGTCAAATAGAAGCCGGGCTGCCGACCAGCGCGGCGGCGCTGCAGTGAAAACCGGACGGGCGCCGCGCCTGCGGCTGCCTGCTCGATCGTCACCTCGTCCAGGCGGCGCTCGCCGGGCTCTGGCAGGCTGCGGTCGGGGATGAGCTGCCGCGCCGCCTGCCGCGTCGGGGTCGAGGGGCGCTCACCGATCGCCCAGTAGCCGAGCACCGCCGCCGCCAAGAGCCCACAGCCGACGAGCAGGCGGTACTGCCGCCACCGTCCGCGCCGGGCCCCGGCGATCTGCGGCGCCGGCCGCTGCGCACCTGCTTGCACGTCCGCATCTTGCCGCGCCAGGCGGGAGCAGGCAACCGCGCCGCCGCCGCCACCGGCTCATCGCCGTGGTGCCGCCCGCCTCGGGCGGGTAAGATGGAAAGGGTGTCAAGACGGCGGTTCGCGCGGATGTCGGGCTGGCAGGTACGCCTCGGGCTGCTGGTCGGGGTAGCTCTTTCATTTGCGGTCCGGGCGGACGCGGAGCCGACCGACGTGGCGGTGGCGCGGCTGGTCACAAGCGGCGCCCGCGGCCTGGGCAAGCCGGCGGTGCAGCGCGACGCGCGGCTCGATGCCGCGGCGCGGATGCTGCTCGAGCTGTACCCGCACAGCGACGCGATTGCCAATGACGTCGCCAGCGCCGCGCTGTGGCAGGAGCAGGTCGTCGAGCCGATCCACCGCCTGCTCATCGTCCGCTACGGGACGCAGCGGCCCGACGAG
>DAOMZC010001261.1:0-2102 GCA_035437965.1 Pseudomonadota bacterium | reverse complement strand
GGTGGCCAGCGGCGAGATGTCAGCGAAGTCGTCGGGCCCGACCTTCAGGCGGTCGAAGGCGCGGCCGAGCCGGGCGACCAGCTCGTCGGCGATCGCCTTGTCGACGTAGGCAAGCTCGATGGCGCCGCACGCCTGGCCGACGTTGCTGAGCGTCCAGTGGGTGAGGCCGGCGACGGTGCGCGGCAGGTCGCAGTCGGGCAGCACGATGGCGGCGTCCTTGCCGCCCATCTCGATGCTCGAGGGGATGCCGAGCTCGGCGCAGCGGACGGCGACCTTGCGACCGGCGCGCGGCGAGCCGGTGAACACGCAGGCGTCGATGCCCGCGTCGATGAGGGCGGCGCCCACCGTGCCATCGCCGATCACCGCCTGGATGAGCCCCGCGGGCAGCTCGGCGGCGAGGAGCTCGACCAGCCAGCTGCTGGTGAGCGGCGTGTACTCCGAGGGCTTGAGCACCACCCCGTTGCCGGTGAGCAGCGCCGGCAGCAGCGAGCGATACAGGCCCGCGACGGGATAGTTCCAGGGGGCGATGACGCCGATGACGCCGCGCGGCACGCTGTCGATGTAGGCGCTCTTGCCGCCGAACTTCAGCGGGTTCATAAAGACGCGGCGGCGGGAGGTGGCGCGCTCGACGATGCCGGCCCAGGACTTGACGGTGTCCAGGGGGCCCAGCGCCTCGTTGAACAGACCCTCGATCGCCAGCTTGCCCATCTCGTCGCGAGCCAGCGCCATCACCTCACCGCGGCGGCGCAGCATGTTCTTGGCGGCGCGGATGAGCGGCTCGCGACGCTCGGCAAGTGACCGCTCGCGCCAGCTCTCCTGGGCTGCGCGCGCGCGGGCCACTGCGGCGGCGACCTCGGCCGGCGACGCGGCGGGCACGGGGTCGAGCGGGCGCAGGTCGAGCGGGCAGGTGCGGGCGACGAAGTTCTGGTGGGCGGCGGTGCCGCGGCTTTGGATCATGGCAGGGCTCCGCTGGGAATCCGCTGGGTGCGGCTGCGCAGAAGGTCGATGATCTCCTGGCGCGGCCGCTCTTGCCCGTCGAGCGAGACGAAGCAGCGGGCCAGCCAGTCGTAGCGCTTGAGCATCAGAAACAGCCACACGAGGAAGAAATCGACCTTGGTGAAGACGATGGCGCGCTCGGCGATGTACTGCTGGCGGGTGGCCAGGAGGTCGGCCGGCATCTGGGTCCAGTGGCGGGTCGCGCTGAGGTGGTGGCCGATGTGGTAGCCGTCGTTGAAGGCGCGCCGGTTGTAGCTTGAGTTTATGCAGGTGATGCTGTTGCGGTAGCAGTTGTCGGGCGCCTGGGCGTCGACGAACGCGTGCTGGCCCCAGTTGCCGGCCATCATCAGGAAGCGGATGACGACCAGCGGCACGATAAGGACGACGACGGTGGCGCGCCAGTTGAGCGCCAGGCCGACCGCCACCAGCGCGAACCACACGAGCTCACCAACCAGCGCCTGTCGGGCCAGCTTGGGGCGGTTGTTGCGGCGGAAGTAGCGGATGAGGTCATAGGCGCCGCGGTACATGAAGCGGCCGTAGTAGCGCAGAAAATCAATAAACGAGTCGCGCTGGTAGTGCATCGTCGAGCTGAGGTCGGGCTCGAGGTTGTTCTCCGGGTGGTGCATGCCGATGTGGTGGGCGTAGTAGGTGCCCGGCGACTGGCCGAACAGCGGCCCGAGGACCGACGGGATGTACTGGTTCAAAAGGTCCCACTTGGGACGGAACAGGCGCCGGTGGCTGGTGTTGTGGAGCATCAGCGTGTACGGGGCGAGGAACACGGCGAAGGTCAGGCCCCAGTACGGCAGCGCGAGCAGCCACGAGAACCGTCCGGGCAGGAAGAAGTAGAAGGCGAAGGGCAGCAGCGTCACGCTCTGCAGCGCGGCGAGCTTGAGGAAGGGGATGTCGCGCGCGTCGCGGATGAAGCGCAGCGCGAGCCGGGTCAGGGTGGAGTCGGGATCGATTACCGGCTCCATCGGGTCGGTAATGTGTAGCGCGGCGGGGCTGTTCATGGGCGGGGTCCTGTGCGCGCGGATATTACGGCATTGCAGCGGGCCGGTTGTGGCAAAACGTCGCGAGGTCGCGCCGGCGGCCGGGGTTAGACCCCC
>DAOMZC010001260.1:0-2104 GCA_035437965.1 Pseudomonadota bacterium | reverse complement strand
GCCGCCGCAGCGCGCGACTCGCCGAGCAGCGGCGCGCAGGGGTGCGGGGTCGCCATCGGCGCCGCCCCGCGCTCCTGGACGCTGGAGGTGCCGCGGTCGGTCCCCCGGTCGGTGCTGAGGAGCTCTTCGGACTCGGGGCTTGGCGGGCGGGACGGGCGCTGCTCGCGGCGGCCGGGCTCTTGGCGATCTTCGGGGCCCGGGGGCTTTGGGGCGGTCGGCAGCTTCATGGCGCGGCACTTCCGAGCGCGGCCATCCCTTCGGGCGCACCCAGGCCATCGGAGCTGGCCGCCGGCACCGCGCCGACCCGGGCTGGGAGCTCGCGCGCCGGGCCCGGCTGGTGGCGACCGTGCGCCGCCTGCTCGACGAAGAACTGCGCTGTCATGGCGATGAGCTCCCCCGGCACGCTGGGCGTCCGGCTGCTGTCGCGCAGGTCGGCCGAGCCCGGCAGCCCCTTGGTGTACCAGGCGACCGCCTTGCGCAGCTCGTGGAGGATGCGCTTCTCCGGGGTGTGCTGCTGCATCAGCTCGACGTGGCGCAGGAACACCGCCCGGCGCTCGGCCAGCGACGGCGGGCCGGCCACCGGCTCGCCGGCCAGCCAGGCGCGGATGTCGCGGAACAGCCACGGGTTGCCGAGCGCCCCGCGGCCGATCATCACCGCGTCGCAGCCGGTCTCGCTGCGCATGCGATCGTAGTCGCCGAGCGACACCACGTCCCCGTTGCCGACCACCGGCACCTCCCGCGGCACGGCCTGGCGCACCTTCTTGATGATCTCCAGCGAGGCGCGGCCCGAGAAGCCCTGGGTGCGGGTGCGGCCGTGGACGGTGATCATCGCCGCGCCGGCCTCGACCATCGCGCAGGCGAACTCCGGGGCGTTGAGGTGGCGATCGTCCCAGCCGGCGCGGTGTTTGACGGTGACCGGGATCTCGGCCGGCAGGGCGGCGCGGACGGTGCGCACGAGCTCCTGGGCCAGCTCGGGCTCCTTCATCAGTGCCGAGCCGCACGCCCCGGCGACCACCCGCTTGGCCGGGCAGCCCATGTTGATGTCGACCAGGGAGGCGCCGATGTCGCGCGCCATCTGCGCCGCCTGGGCGAGGGCCACCGGCTCGCGGCCGAAGATCTGCACCCCGCAGCGGCCCCCGAACAGCGACGGCGTCAGCTTATCGACGGTCTTCTGCGCGCCGGCGCACAGGGCGCTGGCCGAGAGGAACTCGGTGATGGTCAGCCCGACCCCGTGCTCTTCGCAGATGGTGCGAAATGGCAGATCGGTGACCGCCGCCATCGGCGCGAGGAGGACTTCAGTATCGACGACGAGGTTGGCGATGCGCATCGTAAGTTCACTAGTTCGCTGAAGCTACCACAGAAGCGGAATCGTCCTATACTCGCCGGCCCATGCCCAAGCCCGTCGAACCATCATCGCCGGCCGCCGCCATCGTAGCTGAGGAGCTCGCCCTCTGGCAGCGCGTGACCGCCTTTCTCCTGGAGCTTGCCGCGCCGCCGACCACCCCGGCGGCCGTCGCGACCGAGAAGCAGGGCGGCATGCACGACGCCGACCTCCTGGAGCTGCGCGACGCGATCGCCGAAGCCAAGCCGGAAGACCTGGCCCCCCTCATCGAGCAGATGGCGCGAGTCAGCGCCGTTGCCGCCGGCCGCCGCGGCAAGCTGGTGGCGCCGATCGACGTCCAGGCCCCCTACTTCGCCCACCTGCGGCTGCGCCCGAGCGCCCCGCCCAAAGCGCAGCCGCGCGACGTGCTGATCGGCCGCCGCGGCCTCATCGATCGCGCCGCCGGCATCCAGATCGTCGACTGGCGCGACGCCCCGGTCTCGCAGATCTACTACCGCTACGACGAGGGCGACGACTACGACGAGACGATCGCCGGTAGCCTGTTTCAGGGGATCATCGAGGTCCGCCGCAACATCACGATCCAGAACGGCACGCTGCGCCGCATCGGCTGCCCCCAGGGCTCGTTCTTCAGCGACGCGAGCGGCCAGTGGTGGGAGGCCGATGCGCTGATGTCGCCGACGCCGCAGGGCGGACAGGGGCTGGCGGCGAGGGCGCCGCGGCCGGCGGAGCCGGTGCCCAAGGGCCAGGCCGGCAAGGGCGGGC
>DAOMZC010001259.1:0-2107 GCA_035437965.1 Pseudomonadota bacterium | reverse complement strand
CGCTGGTGCCGCCCAAGGCGGCGCGCTTCAAGAACGCCGGCATCGACGTCCTCCTGGTGCGCCGCCCGGGCGCCCCGCTGCTCGAGTCGGTGGTGGTGGTGCCCGCCGGGGAGGCGCGGTCGCCGGCCGACCGCGCGGGCCTGGCCAACGCGGTGGCGGCGATGCTCACCGAGGGGGCCGGCGGGCGCAGCGCGACCCAGTTCGCCGACGCGCTGGAGGACCTGGGGGCGACGCTGCAGCCGCTGGTGACGCCGGACTCGACGCTGGTGTCGCTGAGCGTGCTGCCGGCGCGCTACCCCGAGGCCGCCGAGCTGCTCGCCGACGCGATCCTGCGCCCGGCCTTCGGCGAGGCCGACTGGCAGCGCACCCGCGGTGAGCTCCTGGCCCAGCTGGCGCAGCTGCGCGATGAGCCGCGCTACAACGCCGAGCGGGCCCTCCTCGGCGGCCTGTACGGCGAGCAGCACCCGTACGGCCGGCCGATCTTCGGCGACGAGGTCTCGCTCGGCAAGCTGCCGGCGGCCGAGCTCGCACGCTTCCACAAGACCTATTACGGCAACCTGACCCTGGTGGTGGTCGGCGATGTCGAGCTGAGCGCGGCGACGGCGGAGCGCCTGTCGACGCCGCTCGCCCGGCGCTGGGCGACCAGCACCGGGTGGGCGCCGCCGCCGCCCGTCGTGCTGCCGCCGCCGCGCAGCCACCCGGGGCTCATCCTGGTCGACCGCCCGGGCGCGCCGCAGTCCGAGCTGATGGTGGCCAACCTTGCCGGCGGCCGGCTCGATCCGGATCGCGCGGTCGCCGCGGTCGCCAACATGCTGCTCGGCGGCCTGTTCACCAGCCGCCTCAACCAGAACCTGCGCGAGCTGCACGGCTACAGCTACGGCGCGCAGTCGCAGTTCGTCCGCCTCAAGGACGCCGGCCAGTTCGTCGCCCAGGCGGCGGTGCGCAGCGATGTCACCGCCGAGTCGGTGGGCGAGGTGCTCAAGGAGCTCGGGCGGCTGCGCGGCGAGCTCGTCACGCCCGCCGAGCTGCAGAAGGGGCAGAAGGGCCAGATCCAGCAGATCGTCGCCCAGAGCGAGCGCGCCGCCGGCCTCGGCCTGCTGTACGCTCAGATCGCCCGCTACGGGCTGCCGCTCGACGAGCTCGCCCGCCAGGGCGAGGAGGCGCAGAAGGCTACCGCCGCCGAGCTGCAGCGCGTCGTCCGCGCCCAGATCCGGCCCGCCGAGGCCACCGTGGTGGTGGTCGGCGACGCCAAGAAGCTGGAGGCCAAGCTGCGCGCGGTCAGCGGCCTGCCCGCCGCCGCGGCGCCACCGCAGTACCGCGACTTCGATGGCCGCGTGAAGCCCGCCCGCCCCACGCCGCAGTAAAAAATCCGCCGGGCCGCGACGCCTGCAAGTTCCAGGGCTTTGGGCCGCGTCGGCGGGCGTCAAGGGAAAAATACTACAAATTCACCGGCTTCCCGCATTGACAGCGTGCGCCATGGCTGTTAGCTAAGACTTGTTGGCGGTCTTCACCGCTGCATCCAGACATGGCTCACTCAAACCTGACGAACCTCCCCCATCTCACTGACGTTGAACTTGCCGGCCGCTGGGTCGCTGTCCAGGGCGGGGGTGGCGCCGAGGGCGCGCCGCTCCCCTCGGGGGCGGTGGTGGTCGACTACGACACCGAGCTCGATCTGCTCTGCCAGCGCGTCGCCGCGGCGGGGCAGAGCGGGCTCACCATCTACCGCTACCCCGGCGAGTTCCCCGCCCACTACGCCGGCCAGGAGAGCGCTCTCGGCCCCGGGCGCTGGTTCGGCCGGCGCGGCCACGCCTAGCCCGCCCAGTCCCGCTTCGTTCCCCGATCTTCCAGCAGCCGCCCCTGCGAAATCTCCCGAGCTCCCTAACCACTCGCTGCGCGGGTGGCCGGCCTGGGCATGTCGCTCCGGAGCCAGCAGCCCCCTCGCTCTCGCTTTGGCGCCGCCGCCGCGGGGGTGCGGCGCCCGCCGCCGCGCGTGATACCATGGGCTTGCCGCGCCCGGTCGAGTCTTCGAGGAACATGTGCATGCGCTGGTCTCCGCTACCTCAAGTCATCCAGAGCCAGTGGCTATGGCTGCCGCTGCTCGCGCTCG
>DAOMZC010001258.1:0-2108 GCA_035437965.1 Pseudomonadota bacterium | reverse complement strand
GGCGGCGCCGCCTCGAACAGCCGCAGCCCTTCGGCGCCGGTGGCGGCCAGGGTCACGCTGAAGCCCTCTTCACCAAGCGCCGCGCCCAGGATGCGCGCCAGCGCGGCGTCGTCCTCGACGAGGAGGAGTCGCTTGATCATTTGATTACCCTAACACACCCGCCGCGCTATCCTGCGCCGCGCCGGTCGCCGAGAAAGTAGAGGTCCATGACAGCCAATCGCCGCATCTCCAGGTCGGGTTCCGCAAGGCCGCTGCCCAGGCGCGGGACGGGGCGCGCCGCGCTTGCCGGGCTCCTCTTGCTGACCGTCCTCGGCGCCGCCCCGGCGGCGGCGGTAGAGCCGCTTACGATCATCGATCTGACCGCAGAGGCGGACACGCCGGCGGGTCCCCCGATGGCGGCCTGGCTGAAGCGGAATGGAGGACGGTGGGAAGTCAAGTTCGGCGCGCCGGTGTACTTCAGCATCCAGGGCGGCAGCCTGCACCTTGTAGCGCGACCGGGGCCGGCGGCGTCTTCGATCCTCCTGTGGAAGCTGCTCAAGCGCGAGGACAAGGTCATTGTGCGCATCACCCCGGACGGCTTCCGCCTGCGCCCTTCGGAGCGGCGCCACCTCGAGGTCACCATGGCGCCGCTGCGCCTGCCCGGCAAGGGCGCCGACGTGACCGACTCGGATCGCAACGACGCCTGCTTCTATCTGCTGGTCGCCTTCGATGGGCCGCGCCACTTCTATCAGGGCCGGCGGATCGCCGACACCCTGGCCTACGTGTGGGCCGACGGCCCCTGGAAGACCGGCGAGGAGGTCGGCCGCGAGCGCAAGTACGGCGCCTTCATGCGCTACCTGGCGCTCGGCCGCGGCGCCGAGCGACCCGGCCAGCTGCGGACCCTGGTACGCGATATCGAGGCCGACTTCCGCCTGGCCTACCCCGAGCGAGCAGCAAGCGGCACCCCCGACGTGGTCGAGCTCGGGCTGATGGTCGACAGCAACACGGTCAAGAGCGAGGCGGAGTCGCTCCTGCGCTCGGTGCGCTTCCTTCCCTAGCGGCCGGTCCACTTAGCTGCCCCAGCCGGCGCTGTGCAGCCAGGCGGCGAACACGCCGGCGTAGGGGTGGAAGCCGTGGCGCATCATGTCGGTGTACGCGGCGTCGGTCGCTGTCCCGTGCCGCCGGCGATACAGCGCGACCACCAGGCCGGTGCGGTCCTCACCGTGGGTGCAGTGGATGAGCAGCGGCTTGGGACTGCTGTCGATCACATCGAGGAGCTCCTGCAGCTCCTGCGGGCTCGGCTCCTTCAGGACGTTGAGCGGGTGGTGGATGAGGGTCACGCCTTCGGGCACCGGCTCGGCGCCGCTGTTCAGCTTGAGGACGGTGCGGATTCCGTAGCGCTTTTGCAGCTCGCGCAGCTGCTCTTGCGAGGGCTGGGCCGAGCGATAAAGGTCGGCATCGACGCGGTCGAAGCGGCGCAGCGGGAAGCCGTCCAGGTGCGCCGTGTCCGGCGGTGTGGGAGCAAAGAACGCGCAGCCGCTGGCGGCGACCAGGGACAAGAGCAGCGCCCAGCCAAGCGGTGCGCCGGCACGCCGGCAGCGGCGCGGCTCGGGCTCCTGCAGCTTCTTGGCCGGCGGCAGCCGCCGCGGCGCGCGGAGTCTGTTTGTATGCATCTTATTACCCCTTCACGTGAATCTGCTGCATCTCGCTGATGAAGCTCTCGATGGCGGCGGCGATCTGGGCCTGGGTGTTGGCGGCTCCGGCAGGGTTTTCCTGGCTGTGCTGGCTCAGCGTGCGCACGCGCTCCAGCATCGACTCATAGGCGCGCTGCAGTGATCGCACCTTGTCATCGGCGACGCCCGGCTCCTCCTGGATCGCCGCGGTGAGCTGGAAGATGGTCCCGATTCCCAGGCCGACCAGCGACAGCACGCCGGCGCCGATCAGGGCCTTGTTGCTGTCGCCGCCCCCGGCCGCTGAGCCGATGGCGAGCCCGCCCACTCCCAGGCCCGCGGCGCCCATCAGTCCGAACGAGGCGAAGTTCAGATCGCGCTTGCGGGCGCGGGTCTTGTTGCGCCGCTCGTGCAAGAGGCGCAGCTGCTGCTGGTACAGCTCCTCGGCGATCGCCAGGT
>DAOMZC010001257.1:0-2110 GCA_035437965.1 Pseudomonadota bacterium | reverse complement strand
CTTCCTGGATCGGCTTGAGCTCGCCGGTGATCGGCAGCCGGCCGCTGAAGGTGTGCTTGACCGCGGCCTGCACCTCGACGCGCGCGACCTTGGGCGGCTCGGGCGCCTTGACCTTGGCGGCCGCCGGGTCACTGCTGCGCTTGCACGCCGGGGCCGCTAAAAGGACCAGGGCGGCAAGCGAGGCGGCAGGAAGTCGGGAAAAGAGCGAGCTTGGCAGAAATTCACGCACTGTAGTTCCTCATACTGGATCGGCGTCCGCGTGGGACGGAGTGGCTGCGCTGCGCCGGCAGGAGGGCCGGGGCGTCGAGAAGCCGCGCACGGCGGCGCTGACGATCCGCTGCCCGAGCCCCGCGGCGAGCGGCTCCTGCTCGGGGTTGCGCAGGTGACGGATGATAGAGTACTGAACCGCCCCGAGCACCAGGCGCTCGAGCTCCGAGGGCTCGCCGTGCAGCTCGCCGCTGTGCACGGCAGCGACGGCGATGTGGTGGATGAGCTTTTGCGGCAGGTGCTCCAGCTGCTCGGTGCCGCACGGCGGGCGGTCGGCATCGGGGGCGAAGATGTGGGTGAGGAAGAAGCGCACCGGCTCGCGGTTGTCGCGCGCCAGGCCGATGAGCATCTCGCAGATGGCGCACAGCTGGTCCTCGCTGCCGCGCGACCGCTGCCGGCCTGGCGCGGCCTTGGCCGCTTCGGTGCCCGCGGCCCGGGTCAGTGCCGACAGGCCCGCGGCGGCGAGCGCCCCCCCGGTGGGCAGGCTCAGACCCTCGCTGCCGAGCGCCTGCGAGAGGAAGCTTTCAAGGTGCAGCGAGCTCTCGGAGAGGAGCGCCTTGTAGAGGCCCTCCTTGCTGCCGAAGTAGTAGTAGACGATCGACTTTTTGACCGCGGCAGCGTCGGCAATATCCTGAACCGACGTACAGGTGTAGCCCTTCTTGCCAAACAGCCGGAACGCCGCCTGGGTGATGCGCTGACGCGCTTCTAAGGGTTCTGTAGCCATGGGGTCGCTTGACTGCTCAGAGGCCCGCATGGGCTCACGAGAGAATTTACCGACCGGTCAATAAACCGCCAGGAAAATCTTGCCGAGGGACCTAAGTCCGTAAACTCAGCCGTCATTTAAGGGCTTTGCGCGTGCCTGGCCGCTGTCGGGTCCTGTCGGGGCCTGTCCCGAGCGCCGTCCGAGCCTGCGGTCCGGCGCCCGGTCTGGCTCGTCTTTTGACCCGGTTGTCGGGTCCCGTCCTTGGGCCAATCCTTGGGCCCGCCGCTGGCCCATATTCGGACCCCTGAACCGGGTGGGCCTCGCCGACCCTGCCTCCCCTTGCCCGGGATGGGCGGAGATTTCACAAGTTTTACAAGACCGCGTGCATGGGCGCGCCAAACGCGCGGGACTTTATGTAAAATGGGTGGCTAGGCCTAGTGTCAAAAAGGCTACGCATGGTAAACCGGCCTTCGTCTTGTCATCTTGGGGAGCTTGGGGCCTGGGGGGTCGGGTCGCGGGGGCGCGGCCTGGCTGGGGTCCTGGAGATTGTTGCGTTCGCTGTCTGGACCCTCTGGGTAGCCGACGGAGCGAGCGCCGCAGCGCGCCCACCACGTCCGCCCCGCAAGCCGGCGAAGCCTGCTGCAGCTGCGCCCGCCGACCCTGGAGCCGCAGCTGCGCCATCGGCGACGCCGGGCGCGTCTTCAGGTAGCACGGGAGAGCAAGCTGCAAGCGGGTCCGCCGCATCGGGAGCTGCCTCTACTTCCTCGGGAGCTCCGGCGGGAGGCTCGGCGTCTCCCGCCGCTTCAGCTTCTCAAGGAGCCTCGGGAACTTCGGGAGCCTCGGGGTCTCAAGGTGGCTCGGGAGCTCCGGGGACCTCGGGAGCTCCGGGGGCCTCGGCTTCTCCGGGAGCCTCGGCTTCTCCGGGGGCCTCGGCTTCTCCGGGGGCCTCGGCGCCTCCGGCAGGCTCAGCGTCTCCGGGCTCTGGCACTTCATCCGACATAACCGCATCACCGGGAGGTGCCGGGTCACCGGGTCCTGCCGGAGCGTCGGCGAGCCCGGCGACTGCGGCCGGAGCGCCGGCGGCCAGCCCGTTGCCGTCGTCCAATCTGCCGCCGCCGCCGCCGCTGCCGTCGTCCAACC
>DAOMZC010001256.1:0-2115 GCA_035437965.1 Pseudomonadota bacterium | reverse complement strand
GTGACCAGGCGGCTCATGATGCGCGAGAGGGCGGCATCGAGCGCGGCGCTGTCGCCGGCGCTGAAGAACTTGAGCATCGGATTATTGAGGTCGGGCACCCCTCCCGCGTCGGCCATGCGGGTGAGCGCGCCGCGCGCCGTGGAGCTCAAGCTGCCGATGCCGAGCACGAAGGTCTTGACGGGGCTGCTGCCGCTGCTCGCCGCGGCGATCGCGCTCACCGCCCCCCCGGCGGGATCCAGCGGATCGATGCCGCAGGTCGCATCGCAGTTGGGCATGCCGTCGGTGATTAGCAGCAGATAGGACTCGCGGTTCTGGCCGCTGAGCTCGCGCGCTACCCGCCGGACCGCGCCGCAGGTCGGGATGCCGCCGCCGTTGGGGCTGCTGCCGCCATCGCTCAAGGCGGCGTGGATGGCCGCCTGGGTGTCGTACCCGGGCGGGACGCGCAGGGTGCCGCTGGCGCCGCACAGGTCGTCGGCGGGAAACAAGGTCAGGCCGATGGGGAGCTTGTTGTTGTAGGCGGCGACGGCGCGCTCGATTGCCGCCTTGGCGATGCCCCAGCGCTGCTTGGCCGGGTCGGCGATGGAGCGGCCGGACAGGTCCCACATCATCGAGCCCGAGCGCTCAAGTACGATGGTCAGCGAGGGGCAGCTCGCCGCCGCCGCCGCGCCGGGGCAGCTGGCGACGACACCTGCGAGCAAGCTGGGGATTACAAGAGACAGCACGCCGGTGAGCGGGTCGACACGTGGGCGCGACATGGAAGCTCCATGATTTGCGGGGCGGTTTGGTTACTCGTCTTCCCGAATCTGTCCTTCTTAGCACGAGAGAATCACAGATGATCGGCCCAGTCAACGCGCCCGGCCAGCGCGCCTAGCCAGGCAGCCGGGCCGCGTGCGAAACGAGCGCCAAGGCGGCGCAAACTAGGCCAAAATAGGCTGTGATGGGTCTTATTCAGAGCTTGCTCGGCTGGTGGAGCGGGCGCGACGGTGCGGCGCGGCCGGACGCGACCGGGCGGGGGAGCGCGGGCGGGCTTGCGAGCTCGCTCCTGGGGGCGCGCGCCGCGCTCGCTGCGATCGTCGTCCTGCTGGTCACCCTGCTGCTGCCGGTGCCGCCCCTGGCGCTCGACCTGCTGCTGGTCGCCAACCTGCTGTTTGCCGGGACCATCCTGTGGCTCGCGGTGCAGGCCGGGGAGCCGCAGCGGCTGCCGCAGCTGCCGGCGCTGCTCGTAGTGTCGATCCTCCTGCGCCTGGGCCTTAACATCGCCGCCGTGCGCCTCATCCTCACCCAGGGCTACGCCGGGCGGGTCATCGACACCTTCGGCAGCGTGGTGGTGCGCGGCGACTACCTGGTCGGCGCGGTGATCTTCGTCATCCTGGCGACGGTGCAGTACCTGGTGCTGGCGGGCGGCGGCGAGCGCGTCGCCGAGGTCGCGGCGCGCTTCGTGCTCGACGCCCTGCCCGGCCGCCAGGCGGCAATCGAGGCTGACCTGCGCGCCCTCAGCATCAGCTTCGCCCAGGCGCAGGAGCGCCGCGCCGCTCTCGATCGCGAGGCGCAGGTCTACGGGGCGATGGACGGCGCGCTGCGCCTGGTCAAGGGCGACGTGGTGGCGGGGCTGCTGGTGCTCGGGCTCGGGCTGGTGGCGGGCCTCTGCGTGGGCGTGTTCAGCCAGGAGCTCGCCCTGAGCGAGGCGGCCGGGCGCTACGCGCTGCTCACCATCGGCGATGGTCTGGTGACCCAGGTGCCGGTGCTGCTGACGGCGACCGCGGCCAGCCTGCTGCTCACCCGCGGGGTGCAGCACCAGGCGGCGGTGATCGAGCGCGCCGCGGCGGCGCCGCCGCTTCACATAAGCGCCGATCCCGAGCTCGGGCTGACCGCGGCGGCGCTGCAGACGGCGCTCGATGAGCTCTCGGCGGAGCTGGGGGTGCCGGTGCCGGCGGCCACCCTGCACCTTGTGCCGACGCTGCCGCCGCGCTCGCTGCGCGTGCGGCTGCTCGGCGCCGCGCTGCTCGCGCAGACCGTACCGGCGGACGAGGCGCCGCTGCCGGCGCTGAAGCTGGCGCTCGCGGCGGCGGCTTCGGAGCTGCTGACCCTGGACGACGTGCAGCGGCTGCTCGACGA
>DAOMZC010001255.1:0-2115 GCA_035437965.1 Pseudomonadota bacterium | reverse complement strand
TGAGCGCCATGCCAGGCGCACGTGCTCACAGCCACGAGGCTGCTCCGCGCGGCCGGACACAAACTCGGGCCGCTCGCTACGTTTTGCCAAGCCTGCTAGCTCGGCGGCGGGTCGGGGAGGATGCCCAGGGGCTCGCTGCTGCGGGCCCAGAAGCGGACGGCGCTCGCGTCGATGCCCAGGACGCGCTCGGTCGGCTCGGGGGGCAGGAGCACGTGCGTCTCGATGACGACGGGCGGCGGGCCGGCGCCTTTGACTTCGCGCTGCAGCTGCGCGAGCAGCGACCGCGGCGGCCCGCTGCGCGCGGCGTCCTGGGCCAGCTGGTACTCGCTGTCGTCTAGGCGCTCGATGATCGCCATCGCGCCGACGCTCAGCTTCTCCAGGAGCTCGTCGGTCACCAGGAGGTAGCCGATGCGGCCGGAGCGGCGGATGAAGTAGAAGCGGCGCTGCCCGGGTCGGCGCTGGCGCACGGCCCAGCGCTCGCAGATGTTGCGCACGCGGTCGCGCGCCTCGTGGCGCAGGCGCTCGGCGGTGCGCTCGGCTTCGAGCTGGCGCCGGGCCTCGGCCTCGGCGGCCTGCTTCTCGGCGAAGGCGCGCTGCTTGGCCTCCTCCTGGGCCGCCAGCTGCTCGGCGCCCTTCTGCTTCTTGTCGCGGCGGTCCTGGGTGTCGACCTGAGTCTTCTGCTTCTTGTCGACGAGGCCCGCCTTCAGCAGCTTGTCGCGCAGGTTCTGCATCGCCATAGGCCCATGCTCGCCCATGCGAAGGTGCGGTTCAAGCTGCGCGTGGCAAGGGCCGGGGCGGGCTTGGTTAACCGGACGCGGCCGGGGACGGTCGAAACTCGCCCGACTCGCTGCCGGCCAGCGCCTGCAGCTCGGGTGTGGTCGGCTTGAGGCGGCCGTTCTTGAGGAAGTAGCGGAAGGTGTCGTGCAGCGACTCCTGCAGCGGGCGGATCGTGTAGCCGAGCTCGGCGATGGCGCGCGCCGACGAGACCCAGGTGTACAGGTGGCTGGCCATGACCAGCTGCCGCGACAGCTCGAGCTTGCGCCGCAGCGCCTTGCCCGAGAGCTCGGCCACCGCCGCCACCGCCAGCGCCAGCGGGTAGGGAACCGCGCGCGGCGCCGGCACCCCGGTCAGCTCCGCCACCTGGGCCACCAGCGCCGCGATCTCCAGGTTGTGGCCGCCGACTATGTAGACCTCGCCGAGCCGGCCGCGGGTAAGCGCGGCGACGTGGGCGCGTGCCATATCGCGCACGTCGCCGAATGACGCCCCGCCGGCGACGTACACTGGCAGCTGGTGCTGAGCCAGGGCCAGGAAAGTCGCCGTGCTCGAGTGATAGATGTCGCCCGGCCCGAGCGCCACCGCCGGCCGAATGACTAGCAGCGGCAGGCCCTTTTGACATAGCCGCAGCGCGGCCTGCTCGCCGCGCCACTTGGAGACGTTGTAGTGGATGCCGAGCTCCTCGGCGTTGGAAGGCGTCGACTCGTCGGCGACGCGCGCCGTCTTGCTCCCCCCCATGGCGCCCACCGACGAGGTCAGCACCGCACGCTTGACCTGAGCGCGCAGCGCCGCGGAAAGGACGATCTCGGTCCCCTCGGTGTTGACCCGCTGCATCATCGGCACATCGTCGGGATTGAAGCGAGATACGCCGGCGGTGTGGATCACCCCGTCGCAGCCGAGCAGCGCCTTGTCCACCGAGGCGGCGTCGAGCACGTCGCCCTCGGCCCGCTCGACCTGGGCGCCGCCGCTGCCGGCCAGGAGCGCGCTCAGGTTGGCGAGGTTACTGCTTTTGCGCACCAGCACTCGCGCCAGGTGCCCGGCGGCGGCCAGCTCGCGCACCACCCACGAGCCGATAAAGCCCGTCGCGCCGGTCACCAGGATCTTCACCTTGCCACCTCGCGGCTCGCCCACGGGTGGCGGCGGCGCCGGCCGCTACTCATTTTCAAAGCGGACCACGTAGCTCTCGATGACGTAGGCCACGGGCTTGCCGTCCTTGCCGATCGCGGGACCGAACCTGCAGCGCGGGTTGAAGCGGACAAAGCCGATGGCGATGCTGTCCACCTCGCGGCTGATGCCCCTTATGACCTTGACCCCGTGCACCTTCCCGCGCCCGTCGAGCTC
>DAOMZC010001254.1:0-2116 GCA_035437965.1 Pseudomonadota bacterium | reverse complement strand
AGGACAGACAAACTGCGGGGTAAATATCCCGCGCAACCAGTGCCCGCAGATCTACCAGGGCAACCTGGGCCCCGGGCTCGGCCTGCTGCTGGGCGGCGGGCTGGCGAGCGCCGGCGCCTTCGCTGTGCTCTTCTATCTGGACAAGCGGGAGCAGCGCCGGCACAAGACCGCCCTTCTGCCGGTCCCCATCGCCGGCGGTGCGGCCTTCCAGCTGGCCGGTCAGTTCTAGCCCACCAGGCTGACCCGGCGGGGCCTTGCGACGAGGTGTTTCGATGAAGCCAGGACACGCGGTGCGCGGACTCTTTCTGATGCTGGGCATCTGTATGAGTTGGGTTTGCGGCTGCACCTCTACAAACCCGGAGTATCCGACGCCCGTAAGCTGCAACCTCGGCGACCGCCAGTGCGCCGAGCCGACGCGCAGCCCGCCGGTGGCCATGGTGTGCGGCCGCGACCAGAGCGACGCCCTGGGCTTTATCGAGGAGCCGTGCCCGACCGCGACCTTGTGCGACAGCGGGCTGTGCACCCCCGCCGCGGACACGCCGGCCTGCCAGAGCCAGACCGACTGCGCCACCGGACAGGTCTGCGTGCCGCTGGTCGCATCCGCCGCCAACCCGACGCTGGCCAGCTACTGCGTGCCCGCCGCCAGCGCCGCCGCTGCCCCCGGGGCCGCCTGCACCCGCGACAGCGACTGCCAGTCCTATCGCTGCCTGCAGTATCCGCTGGGTCGGTACTGCCTGCAGTCCTGCGCCGCGCAGGCAAACTGCCCGAGCAGCTCGCCCTGCCGGGCGCTCAGCGTGACCGTCCATGGCGTGCAGGGGTCCATCCTGTCGTGCAGCCCGCAGTGAGCCTGCCATCAGGCTCCGCGCGCTCCCGCTCACGCGCAACTTCGGGCGCTCGGCTTTTGCGGCGACCGCACTTTTTGGTAACTTCCACGGCGCGAAGCACCCTCGCTCTGACTACTCAGACTTCTCGGACTACCTGGACCTCTGGCGCGGCATGGGCGCGGACGGTCGCCTTTCACCATGCCCTTGAGGGGACTTGATGGCCACCGTCGAATGCCCGAGCTGCCGCACCGAAAACCCGAGCGAAGCCCTGTACTGCTCTTCCTGCGGCGCGCCGACCCACCAGTCCGACGGCGATGAGCTGATCGGCATGACCGTCGGGGGCCGCTACCACCTGGTCGAGAAGATCGGCCAGGGGAGCGCCGGGACGCTCTATCGCGCCGAGCACGTGACGCTGCGTCGGCGCATGGCGGTCAAGCTGCTGCACAAGCAGCTCGCGCTCAGCGAAGAGGCCATCGAGCGCTTCCGCCGCGAGGCGATCACCGTCTGCGAGATCGACAACGACCACATCCCGCAGGTGCACGACTTCGGCCGCACCGACGACGACCGGCTGTTCTTCGCCATGGAGTTCCTCGACGGCGAGACCCTGTCTTCGGTGCTCGCCCGCGAGGGCCGGATCTCGCCCGAGCGGACGGCCGACATCCTCAGCCAGATCGCCGATGGCCTCATGGAGGCGCACACCCTGGGCTACGTCCACCGCGATCTGCGCCCGCGCAGCATCTTTCTTACCCGGCGGCGCGGTCGCCAGGACTTCGTCAAGATCCTCGACTTCGGGCTGGCCAAGCTGGTGCAGCCCGAGGTCGACGCGCAGCGGACGGCGATGGGCATGACCTACGGCGATCCGCGCTACATGGCGCCCGAGCAGGCGCGCGGCGAGGCCGCCGATCGGCGCGCCGACATCTACTCGCTGGGGGCGCTCGGGTTCGAGATGCTCGTCGGTGAGCCGCCGTTCAAGGGCGGCGGGACGTTCGAGGTGCTGCAGAAGGTCTTGGATGCGCCGGTGCCCCGCGTGCGCGACCGCCGGACCGACTGCCCGCCGTGGCTGGAGTCGGTCGTGCGCACCGCCCTGGCCAAGCGGCCGGGCGAGCGCTTTCAGACGGTGGCGCAGCTGCTCGACGCGCTCGGGCGCAAGCAGGTGGTGGCGAGCCAGCCGCCGATGCCGATGCAGCTGACCAACCAGCAGGCGAGCAAGCTCGCGGGGGCCAAGGACGCCGCCGCCGGCCCGGCCCGCGCCAACCCGTTCATGCAGGTCTTTGTGAGCTCACCGTAGCTGA
>DAOMZC010001253.1:0-2116 GCA_035437965.1 Pseudomonadota bacterium | reverse complement strand
CCGACGCCAACGCGGCCATCCGCTGCGACCGCGGCACCGTGTTCGCGGCGGGCCAGACCCAGGGCCGGCTGAGCGCCGTGTGGTGCGAGCGACCCGACGGCCGCCGCCACGGTCCCTACATCGAGTGGTGGGAGAACCACCAGAAAAAAGGCGCCGGCACCTACCGCGACGGGATGCGCCACGGCACCTGGACCTTCTTCCTGCCAAGCGGCCAGCGCGACTCCCAGATCGAGTACGTTAACGGCGAGGCCGTCCAGCCCGCCGGCGCCCGCTAACACGCCAGGCCGTTCACGCAGGTGCTCAGACCCGCGCGAGCGCGAAGACCTCGACATCCACCCCGGGGCTGTAGAGCTTGAGCGGAAGCTCGCCCGCTGCGGACACCGCCGCCGCGCCGAGCAGCGACTCCTCCAGCCGCTCGACGCGGGCTTTGTGCAGCGGGTAGGGCTTATGGTGGACCTGCCCGCGCAAGAGGCGCTGCTCCCGATCCACCGTGTAGAGGTAGTAGCGCTCGGCGAGGAAGAACTGCAGCGTGCCCGGCTCGCTCGCCGGCAGCGGCTCGCCGATTTCGTAGCGCAGCTGCAGGCGCGCCGCGCCCGAGCGGCGCTCGCTGCGGTAGCTCACCTTGGCTCCCTCGACCTGCAGGTCCATGTCGGCATGGTAGTACGGCAGGTGGAAGAAGGTCCGCGCCGCCAGGACCGCCAGGCGGCTCGCGGCATCGAGGCTGAAGAACCACACCCCCGGCCCCGGATCGCCGCCGCCGGCGCGCCGCACGTAGGTCCGCACGTTGGTCTCGTGGAAGTCCGCAGTGCCCGGCACCGCCGGCAGGAAGCGGAAGGGGCGCACATTGCGCATGGTAAACGGCACAAGGCCGACAAAGGCGCGGCCCTTGTAGGTATCAACCTCCAGCGCGGGCGGAATGAGCGGCCGCAGGACGGACACGGGGACCTCCCAGTGCACAAACAGAAGGTGCCGCCACTGCTGAAGCCCCTGCGCCGCCCCCGCCGGTCGGCGCGTCGGCGCAATCCGCGCCTCTAGCCCGTCTCGCGCGTCCAAATCAATGTCCATGCCGAGCCCCTTTTTACATCCATTCCTATTTTAGACCTGAACCCCCCCCAAGAAGTAGACGCCAGTAGACGCCAGTAGACGCCAGTAGACGCCAGCAGGCGCCACCAAGCAATCGGCGCCTGTACGGTCCCCTAAAGCTACCCGGCGGCCAGCGGCCCGACCAAGCCTCGCTTGGGTAAAGAAAAAACAGTCTGTCCTTCGCTCTTCCTTCTTTCCTCCCTCCTTTCAATAGTTGTTGCCAAGACACGCCCGGCGTTGTTAGCTTTCGCGCTGGAGGGGGGTAACGTAAGGAGAACGGATGATCCACGAGGAGAAGGTCCGGGCATTCTACGACAGCGCGACCCACTGCTATCAGTCCATCATGGGTCACACCTGGCACCACGGAGATCCGGCGGCGGAGGCCAGAGGTCTGTCCGTACTGCAAGCCTGTCAGCTGCTCGAAGAGGAGCTTGTCCGGCTGAGCGGTCTTCAGCCGGGTGGGCGCGCCCTCGACTTCGGCTCCGGGGTCGGCGGACCGACTCTCCACATGGTCAAGGTCTCCTCGGCCTCCTTCGTCGGTCTGTCCAACAACGAGCTCCTGAGCCAGCGGGCGCGCGCGCGCGCGGCGGAGCTCGGACTGTCCCACCAGGCGAGCTTCTGGACCACCGGCGATGAGGACTACAAGACCCTGCTGCCGCTGCCCGATGCGAGCTTCGATGCGGTCACGTTCTACGAGTCTATCTGCCACCTCCCTGACAAGGCCGCGTTCTTCCGCGCCGCGCATCGCATCCTGAAGCCGGGCGCGCGCCTGGTCGGGATCGACTGGCTGCAGCGGCCTTTCGGCGAGCATCAGGACGAAGCGCAGATCATGAAGTTCATGGGGCCGGTAAACGAGTATATCTGCATCCCCTGGCACGGCACCGTACAGACCTACAAGGCGATGATGGAGCAAGCGGGCTTCGCGGTCACCGCGGCGCGCGACCTGTTCGCCGGGGTAAAGTGCTGGGGGAGTACTCCGAACGCCGAGCGCCCGCAGTGGTGGTCGCATCCCTTCAAGGTGCGCAGTTGGCAG
>DAOMZC010001252.1:0-2118 GCA_035437965.1 Pseudomonadota bacterium | reverse complement strand
GAGCCGTTGGGTCAGGCGCCGCACGATCGGATAGGTGCCGATGGCCACCGCCAGGGGCGCCGCGACCCCAAGCCGCGCCGGCAGCGACCGACCGCGTCAGTCGTGGACGCGCCAGCGGGGGCCGGCCTGGGTGTCCATGACCTCGACGCCCAGCTCCCAGAGCTGCTGGCGCAGGGTGTCGCTGCGGGCGAAGTCCTTTTCCTGCCGCGCCACCGCGCGCTCGCGCAAGAGCTCGGCGATGCGCGCCTCGTCGAGACCGCGCGCCTTGACCCGCCGGGTGCGGTGCTCGGCCAGCCAGGCCGCCGTCGGCTTCTCGCCAAGCCCCAGCACCGCGCTGGCCCGCGCCAGGTCGGCGGCAAGCCGCCGCAAGGTCCGCCGCCGCACATCCTTGGCCGGCACCGGCAGCAGCTTGTTGTCGAGGATGCGGTTGACAAGGCCCAGCGCCGCGGTCCACTCGGCCAGCGCGACCGGGGTGTTGAAGTCGTCGTCGAGCGCCTGGTAGAGCCGCTCCAGCCAGCCGTCCGCCTCGGCGAGCACCGTCCCCGCGGGCTCGAGCGGCAGCGGCGCCAGCGCGTCCTCCAGCCGCTGCTGCGAGAGGTAGGCGTACTCAAGGCGGCGCTCCGCCTCCTCCAGGCCGGGCAGGCGCAGCGCCGCCAGGCTGCTGGTGTCGCCCGGCGGCATGTCGACGTCGAAGGCGATCGGGTTTCGGTAGTGGGTGGTGAGCAGCCACAGGCGCACCGCCTCGCCGCCGTGGCGCTCGATGCAGGTGCGGGCGACGAAGGCGTGGTACATGAAGCGCATCTTCTCGTCGCTCTTGGAGATCTTGCTGCCCTCGGCTAGGACCTGGTCCTTGTGCACCCAGCGGAAGCCGATGAAGCCGTTGTGCAGCCAGCGCTGAGCGAAGCTGCCCGGGCCATGGATGCCCTGCGACTGCGCCCGCTCGTTCTCGTGGTGCGGGAAGCGGAGGTCGATGCCGCCGCCGTGCAGGTCGAAGCTCGGGCCCAGGTACTTCTCGGCCATCGCCGAGCACTCGATGTGCCAGCCCGGCCGCCCCGGGCCCCACGGCGAGGGCCACGCGAGCTCGCCCGGCTTGGCCGCCTTCCACAGCGCAAAGTCGGCGGGGTCGCGCTTGTGGCCCTCGGGCTCCTTGCGGGCGCCGGCGCGCAGCTCCTCCAGCGGCAGCTTGGAGAGCTCGCCGTAGCCGGCAAACCGGTCGACGGTGAAGTAGACGCTGCCGTCGACCTCGTAGGCCATGCCGCAGCCGATGAGCTCCTTTATCTGGGCGAGCATCTCGGGGATGTGCTCGGTGGCGCGCGGCTCCAGGTCGGTGGGCAGGCAGTTGAGGGCCTGGTAGTCGGCGTGGTACTCGCGGGTCCAGCGCTCGGCGAACGCCGCCGGCTCTTCGCCGACCTCGCGGGCGCGGGCGAGGATCTTGTCGTCGACGTCGGTGATGTTGCGCACGAACGTCACCTTGTAGCCGCGCGCCCGCAGGTGGCGGGCGACCACGTCGAAGGCGACGAGCGGCCGGGCGTTGCCGATGTGAAACAGGTTGTAGACCGTCGGGCCGCAGACATACATCCGGATCTCGCCCGGGCGGAGCGGCTGGAGGGGCACCTTGCGCTGCAGCAGGGTGTCGTAGACTGTGATGATCGGCCGCTCGGTGGAGGTGTCTGCGTGCATGCTTGCACAATAGCGGGCGCCTTGCTCATCGGCAACAGCCAGGGCATGCGGCGGCGCGGCCGGCTCGGGAGCTCGGGCCTTGGCAGGTCTTGGCAGGCCCTTGGCCCAGGTGGCCGGCAGGTATCTGGAGTATCTGGAGTACCTGGGAGTCTGCGGTATTGGGGGGGATCTGGTACGGTGTACCCGATGCACCCGCGACCGCTCGCTGCTGTGGCTGATTTGGGCCTGCTGGGCGGGGTGCTGCTGTGGGGAGTCGCGGCGGGGTGCGTGACGCAGACGGTGACTCCGGTCGCGGCGCCGCTGTGGCAGCCTGGGACCTACCGGAGCGCGCCGCCCGCGACCAAGCGCCCCCCGCGCCGCTCCGGCTCCGTCGAGCAGATGGCGGCCGCGCCCGCCCCGCCCCCAGGCGCCGCGACCGCGGTTGCGCCGACCGATCCT
>DAOMZC010001251.1:0-2123 GCA_035437965.1 Pseudomonadota bacterium | reverse complement strand
AGCCCCGCCGCCACCGCCGCCGCGCCGACCGCGGGCGGCGAGGCCGGGGACGCCGACGGCGAGGGCGGGCAGGCCCCCGGCAAGGCGGGCAAGAGCGACTTCGGGCCGCTGTTCGGGTCCCGCTCCTAGCGCGGGACCTTAGAGGTTGTTGATGTCCAAGAGCAGTAACTACACCGAGCAAGACATCGTCGTACTAGAGGGCCTGGAGCCGGTGCGCAAGCGCCCCGGCATGTACATCGGCGGCGTCGACAGCCGCGGCTACCACCACCTCTTGTGGGAGATCGTCGACAACGCCGTCGACGAGGTGATAAACGGCTACGCCTCGACGATCAAGGTCACCCTGCACAAGGGCCTGCAGGCCGCCACCGTCGACGACAACGGGCGCGGCATCCCGTTCGGGGTGATGCCCAAGTACGGCAAGTCGGCGCTGGAGATCATCTACACCACCCTGCACGCCGGCGGTAAGTTCGGCTCCGGCGGCTACACCCACTCGGGCGGCCTGCACGGCGTCGGCGCCTCGGTGGTCAACGCCCTGTCGGAAGAGCTGTGGGTGCGCGTCCGCCGCGAAGAGAAAGAGGTCGAGCAGGGCTACGCCCGCGGCGCCGCCGTGACGCCGGTGCGCACCATCGGCAAGGCGCGCGGCAGCGGGACCAAGATCTACTTCCGCCCCGACCCCGAGATCTTCGGCGAGAAGGCGCGCTTCGACGTCGAGCTCGTGCGCGAGCGGCTGGAGGCCAAGAGCTACCTGCACAAGGGCCTGCGCCTCATCTTCCTCGACGAGGAAGCCGGGACCAGCCAGGAGTTCGCCCACCAGGGCGGCATCGCCGACTACCTGCAGAAGCTGGTCACCGACCGCGGCAAGCCGGCGCAGAACCCAACTGTCTACTTCGCCCGCGACCCGGACGGCGAGTCCGGCACCCGCTTCGAGCTGGCGTTCTGCTGGACCGAGGCCACCGACGAGTTCATCCGCAGCTTCGTCAACGGCATCCCGACCTCGTCGGGCGGCAGCCACGAGAACGGCCTCAAGGGCGGCGTCGTCAAGGGCGTGCGCAACTACATCGACACCCACGGCCTCTTGCCCAAGGGCCTGGCGCTGTCGGCCGAGGACATCCGCGAGGGGCTGTGCGCGATCCTGTCGTGCTACGTGCGCGAGCCGCAGTTCCAGGGGCAGACCAAGGAGCGCCTGAACAACCCCGAGATCACCGGCGAGCTCGATGGCGCGATCCGCACCTTCGTCGAGAGCTGGCTCAACAACAACAAGACCTACGGCGAGGCGATCGTCGGCCGCATCATCCAGGCGGCGCGCGCCCGCGAGGCGGCCAAGGCGGCGAGCCTGGCGGTGCCGCGCAAGTCGGTGGTCAGCCACCGGCTGAATCTGCCCGGCAAGCTGGCCGACTGCTCGTCGTCGGACCCCGGCCAGTCGGAGCTGTTCATCGTCGAGGGTGACTCGGCCGGCGGCTCGGCCAAGCAGGGGCGCAACCGGCGCACCCAGGCGATCCTGCCGCTGCGCGGCAAGGTCTTGAACGCCGAGCAGGCTTCGACGAGCAAGCTGCTCTCGAACAAGGAGCTGCAGGACATCGTGTCGGCGCTCGGCTGCGGCCTGGGCGACAGCTTCGACGCCAGCAAGCTGCGCTACGGGCGCATCTTCCTCCTCATGGACGCCGACAGCGACGGGCACCACATCTCGACGCTGCTGCTTACGTTCTTTTACCGCTACCTGCCCAAGCTCATCGAGGGCGGGCACGTGTTCCTCGCCCAGCCGCCGCTTTACCGCATCGACATCGGCAAGGAGACCCACTGGGTCCTCGACGACCAGAAGAAGGACGAGCTGCTCGCCAAGCTGCCCAAGAACGGGCGCGCCGAGATCCAGCGCTTCAAGGGCCTCGGCGAGATGATGCCGCAGCAGCTGTGGGCGACGACGCTCGATCCCAAGCGGCGGGTCGCGCTGAAGGTCACCGCGAGCAACAAGGAAGAGACCGACCGCGTGCTCAACGAGCTGCTCGGCAAGGACCCCTCGGCGCGCTTCCGCTTCATCATGGAGCGCGCCGCCGAGGCGGACAACATCGACGTGTAGCCGCCGCCGCCGCCGCCGGCTAGAGGGACTCGCGGCCGGGCGCGAGGGT
>DAOMZC010001250.1:0-2125 GCA_035437965.1 Pseudomonadota bacterium | reverse complement strand
GTCAGGCCCAGCGGGCGCTGGAGGCGGCGGCGGCGATGGAGCAGCAGGGGCGCCGGGGGCACGCGATCGAGGAGGCCGAGCTCGCGGTCACCCTGCAGCCGCTGTCGCCCGAGGCGCAGCTGCTGCTCGCCGACCTGCGCCACAAGCGCGCCCAGAGCCTGACCGCCCCCGCCGAGCGAGCCGAGCAGCAGACCGAAGAGGCGCGCGCCAAGCTCGCCTACCAGCGCTTCCTTACCTTATATCCCCCCTACAAACGCGATGTGGAGCGCGCCGAGGCCGCGGTGCGAGCGCCGTAGCCGGCCCTGCCGGTACTGCCGGCACTGCCGGTACTGCCGGTACTGGAAGATAGTGGCGATCTTTGCGAAGATCTTGCCATGCTGCACGGATTCACCCTTCTTACCCCAGCGCAGGCCCGGGTCGCCCACGCCGTCCTGGCCGAAGAGTCCGCCCGCCGCCGCCACGTCGTGGTCTACCTGAGCGGCGCCCACGCCTACGGCTTCCCCTCGCCCGACAGCGACCTCGACCTAAAGGGAATCCACCTCGCCGAGACCGAGTCCTTCCTCGGCCTGCGCCCGCCGCAGCTGACCTACGACCGGATGGGCTTTGTCGATGACATCGAGATCGACTACACGTCCAACGAGCTCGGCCCCGCGCTGACCGGCATCCTGAAGGGCAACGGCAACTTCCTGGAGCGGGTGCTCGGCGCCGCCACGCTGCTCACCTCACCGCTGCACGCCGAGCTGGCGCCGCTTGTGCGAAACTGCCTGAGCCGTCGGGTGCACGCCCACTATCACGGCTTCGCCACCAGCCAGCTGCGGGCGCTGACTGCCTCGCCGACCGTGAAAAAGACGCTCTACGTGCTGCGCACCGCGCTTACCGGCGCGCACCTCCTGCGCACCGCCGAGCTTGTGACCGATGTCACCGCGCTGTTTGAAGGCCACGGCTTCGCCGAAGCGGGCGAGCTCGTCACCGCCAAGCTGCGCGGCGAGCGCACGGTGCTCGGCGAGGCCGAGCGGGTGCGCTGGGAGGCGGTGCTCGCCCGCGCTTTTACCCAGCTCGATGAAGCCGCCAAGTCGAGCGTCCTGCCCGCCGAGCCGCCGTCAGCGGCGGTCGCCGCCCTCGAGCGGTGGCTGATCGCGACCCGCCGCGCAACCTTTTAAGCTTCAGCGCGAAAGCTCAAAAAGATCCCGCCTCCCGAGCGCCACCCGTCGCTCCGCAGCCGTCTTTATGGTCAGACCAATTTTCTCAATATTTTCTGCAAACGCGATTTTTGTATGTCCAAATGCCTGAAAAGCGCAGTACTATTTGGCTGTCGCGACATCAAGTCGCCCTACATCCAAGAGGGTCTACACCGCCATCATGCGCTGGAGCACAGCCATCCTGGGCGGGTCTGGGCTGCTTCTATCGGGCCTAGTCCACGCAGAGCATCGCTCGGTAAACCCCGAGGAACACCTGCCACGCCTGCGCCCGGTGCTCAAGGGTGCGCTGTATCGCTCGGGTACACCGAGCGAGCCGGCCCTGCAAGCGCTGTGCGAGTCAGGTTGGAAGCGGGTCTACTCGCTATACGGAGAGCACACCACCCAGACCGGACCACGCAACGCCAGCATGCTGCGCCACGGCCGCGACGTGCGAACCTGTCAGGCCGAGAGCGGCGGCCAGCGCAACCTCGAGTGGCGCTCGGCTCCGTCGAGCCGCATGCGCAACCTGCCGGCCATCTTCGCCGACATCATCGATAGCGTCAGAAACCCCGACCGCGGCCCGGTGCTCGTCCACTGCTGGAACGGCCTGCACTACGCCGGCATGGTGTCGGCGCTGGCGCTGCGCCAGTTCTGCGGGCTGACCGCCGAGCAGGCCGAGGCGTACTGGCGGGCCAACGCCAACCGCGGCGCCAACTACCCGCTGATCATCGCCAACCTGCAAAGCTTCAAGCCGATCCCGGACCTGATGCTGACCCCCGAGGAGCAGGCCGCCGTCTGCCCGGATCTGAGCAAGTCCTATCTGATAAACGCCGACGCCCGCACCGGCGCCCTGACGCCCTCCAAGTACGCCTCCGCCGCCCACAGCAGCGCGAGCCGCAGCACGCTAGAGAGCAAAGGGCGCGAGCGCGACAAGGACGGCGCCGGCA
>DAOMZC010001249.1:0-2129 GCA_035437965.1 Pseudomonadota bacterium | reverse complement strand
CTGTCGCGCCGCCACTGCGGGCCGTTCATCAAGGTAAACTGCGGCGCCCTGGCCGAGACGCTGCTGGAGTCGGAGCTGTTCGGGCACGAGCGCGGCGCCTTCACCGGCGCCGTCAAGCGGCGGCTCGGGCGGCTCGAGCTGGCCGACGGCGGGACCCTGTTCCTCGACGAGATCGGCGAGATCTCGCCGGCGATGCAGGTGAAGCTTTTGCGCGTGCTGCAGGAGGGCACCTTCGAGCGGGTCGGCGGCGAGCAGACGATCAAGGTCGATCTGCGGGTGCTGTCGGCGACCCACCGCGACCTTTCGCGCCTCATCGCCCAGGGCCAGTTCCGCGAGGATCTGTTCTACCGCCTGCAGGTGGTCCCGCTGCAGGTGCCGCCGCTGCGCGAGCGCCGCGCCGACATCCCCGAGCTCGCCCGCCACTTCGTCCACAAGCTGGCCCCGCGCGCCAACCCCGGCGTCAACGCGATTGCCGAGGACGCGATCGTGCGCCTGCTCGCCTACGCCTGGCCCGGCAACGTGCGCGAGCTGGAGAACGCCATCGAGCAGGCGCTGGTGTTCGCCGAGGGGAGCGTGATCACCGCCGCCGCCCTGCCCGCCCACATCCGCGGCGAGGATCGCAAGGCGACGCCCGAGGGCGCGGCGGTGCTGCCGCTGCCCGGCGGTCAGCTGCCACTGCCCGAGATCCTCGACGATCTGGAGCGCCAGCTCATCCTCAAGGCCTACCGCGAGGCCAAGGGCGTCAAGACCGAGACCGCGCGCCTGCTCGGCATCAAGCCGAGCGCCCTCTACTACAAGCTGGACAAGTATCGCATCGAGTAGGCCGCCGACAGGGCGCGGCCGAGGACGCCAAGCTGCCGGCACCGCGGCGGCTCAGAAAACTGAGAGCGGGCCGCGGCCTCGGCAGGGCGCGCAGAGAGAGGCGCGGCGCAGACGCGGGCGGCATGGCGCTTGCTCCTTACTCCGGTGTAGCCTTGTTCATGCCCCGCGGGCCTGGCCTGCCGCGGCGCTCGCAGAGCTCTTGGAGCCGGCCAAGAACCAAACCATGAGAAGCCCCCACCTCCCCGTGAACCTCCGCCGCGCCCTTCGCGCGGCGCGCCTTGTCGGCGGGGCGGCGGCCTGGCTCCTTCTGACCGCGGCGCCGACCCTGGGGCGGGCGGGCGAGGCACCGGCCGCGGGCCCCGCGGCGGCCAAGAGCGCGAGCGTGGGGACGAGCCTGGAGGGGCTGGCGGCGCTGGCGGGGCGGCAGCAGCAGGAGCTGCAGCGGCTGGAGAGCGAGCTCTTGGCGGCGCAGAAGGCGCAGGCCCAGGGCGAGCAGGCGGCGGCGCTCAAGGCGCAGGCGATCGAGCAGCTCAAGAGCGAGCCCCTCGGCGTCGCCCGCGACCTGCGGCTGCAGGAGCTCCTGGCGCAGGCGCAGGTGCAGGCGGGGGTCCTGTCGCAGCAGGCGACCGAGCTGCGGGCGCGCGAGGCGGCGCTGCGCAGCGGCCGCGAGCGCCTGGTGCGCACCTGCGATCAGCTGCTCGCCGCCGACGGTGGCGGCAAGCTGCCGCTGGCGCAGCGACTGGGCTTTCTACGCCTGCGCACGGCGCAGGTCGAGGCGCTGCACGGCGCCACCGACCGCGAGTCGCTCGGCCGGGCGGTGCGCACCGCGGTGCAGGCCGGGGCGGCGCTTGCTCCCGACGGCAGCGCCGAGGCGGCCGGCGGCGACGATCCGCGCACCCTGCGCGAGCGCGCCGACCTCTTGCGCGACTCCGCCGACAAGCTCCGCCGCGAGGTGCAGCGGCTCAAGCAGCGCGGCGACGAGCTCAATCACCGGCAGCGCCTGCGCGAGCGCGCTGCCCGCGTCGACGAAGACCTGTTCGCCGAGCAGACCAAGTCGCGCCACCTGCCCGCCGGCGGGGGCCGCGAGAGCGCCGCCACGACGCTGCAGGACTCTGCCCCGGCGCCCGCGGCCCCCGGCTCTACACCGACGGTCCTCGACAGCGGAGGGGTCAGCAGCAGCCCCGCCCGCCCCCTGGACCCGTCGACGCTCGACATCCTGCAGCGCGCCGAGTCGCTCACCGACCCGGTGGCCAAGCTGCAGGCGCTGCAGCGCGCCCAGGCCGAGCTCGGCACCCTCACCGAGCAGC
>DAOMZC010001248.1:0-2132 GCA_035437965.1 Pseudomonadota bacterium | reverse complement strand
GGGCGCCTGGGGCAAGGCGGGCAGCTTGCCCAGCCCGGTGGCCGGCCTGGCCTGCGGATCAATAGGAGCGACCGGGATCGTCGGCAGGTTTGGCCCCCGCGGCCCCGGCTGCTGGACCAGGATGTTGGTCTCCTGCGCGCTCGGCTGCAGCCGCGGCCCGGTGGTCAGCCCGGCCGGCACGCTGCCCACCACGGTCGCCATCTGCGGCGGCAGCAGCGGCGGCCTCTGCTGCCCGGGCATCGGCCCGCAGATCGCGATCGGATCGTTGCCGATCCGCTGCGAGAACGCCTCTGGATCGTAGAGCGCCTGCAGCAGCTCGGCCGCCGACTGGAACCTGTATTCGACCTTCTTGGCCAGGCAGTGCAGGATCAGCTTCTCGACCGACGCCGGCATGCTGGGCACGAGCGAGCTCGGACGCGGCGGCGGCTCGGACAGGTGCTTGATCAGCACCTCGGCGAAGCCATCGCCGGGGAACGGCAGCTCCCCGGTGATCATCTGAAACAGGATGCAGCCGACGCTGTACAGGTCGGCCCGCCCGTCGATCGAGGGCTTGCCCTCGCACTGCTCCGGGGCCATGTAGTGCGGCGTCCCCAGCACCGAGCCCGAGCTCGTCCGGTGCTGCAGCGCCTCGCCGCCGACGAGCAGCTTGGCCAGCCCGAAGTCGAGGATCTTGACGTAGTCGGGGTTGGTGAGCCGGCGGATGAGGAAGATGTTGTCCGGCTTCAGGTCGCGGTGGACGACGCCCTTGTCGTGGGCCGCCGCCAGCGCGTCGGCGATCTGCATGGTGATGTGCAGCGCCACCGGGATCTCCAGGCGCCCGGCGGCGCGCAGCCGCGAGGAGATCGTCTGGCCGTCCAGGTACTCCATGACCATGAAGTTGTCGCCCTCGGGCGTCTGGCCGAAGTCGAGGATGTCGACGACGTTTTCATGGTTTATCTGGCTGGCGGCGCGCGCCTCGGTAAAAAACCGGCTGACCATCTCCTTGTTGGTGGCCAGCTCATGGTGGATGACCTTGATGGCGACGCGCTTGTTGATCCGCGGGTGCTCGGCCAGAAAGACCGTGGCCATCGCCCCCGCGCCCAGGCGCGACATCACCTTATAGTTGCCTACCGTCGAGCCGACAGAGATCACAGCGTAAATCTTCGCGCGCCTTCCGAGAAATCGCAAGGCCGGCCAGCCCGTAAACCAGTAAGCGGTGGCCGGGCGGGGTCATGGACGTGTATCAGGACATGTACCGGGTCATGTACCGGGGCCCCTACACTGGCCTGTCCCGTGCATCTGAGCGCGGTCCGCGCCCAATTTTTGTTTTTTTGTTTTGCGGCGGCGCTTGTCGTTATCATCGCGCCCTCACTGCGCGCCCTTACTGCGCGCCCTTACTGCGCGGCCTTTGTGCCGTCTTTTTGACCGGGCGGCCACCGGCGCGGCGGGATCTTGGCAGGCACTCGGACAGAGGGAGAGCTTCATGTCGACATCAGCTTCGGATAAAGGGACAGCGGGCTCGCCGGACCTCGGGGGGGACCACGGAATGGAGAAGATCGTCGCGCTCACCAAGCGCCGCGGCTTCATCTTCCAGTCCTCGGAGCTATACGGCGGGGTCAACGGCGCCTGGGACTACGGCCCGATGGGGGTGCTGCTCAAGCGCAACGTCAAGGACGCCTGGTGGCGGGCGATGGTCCATGAGCGCGAGGACATCGTCGGCCTCGACTCGGCGATCCTCATGCACCCGATGGTGTGGAAGTCCTCGGGGCACGTGGACGGGTTCTCCGATCCGATGGCCGACTGCAAGACCTGCAAGAAGCGGTTCCGCGCCGACGATCTGGAGGGCGCGGTGTGCGGCCAGAAGCCGTCCAAGTCGCCGCTCAACTGCGGCGGCCAGCTGACCGAGCCGCGCAACTTCAACCTGATGTTCGAGACCTACCTCGGCCCGGTCACCGACACCTCCGCCAAGGCCTACCTGCGGCCCGAGACCGCCCAGGGGATCTTCGTCAACTTCGCCAACGTCGTCGCCACCAGCCGCGTCAAGATCCCCTTCGGCATCGCCCAGGTCGGCAAGTCGTTCCGAAACGAGATAAACCCGCGCAACTTCACCTTCCGCTCGCGCGAGTTCGAGCAGATGGAGATGGAGTTCTTCT
>DAOMZC010001247.1:0-2135 GCA_035437965.1 Pseudomonadota bacterium | reverse complement strand
CCCGGCAAGCAGGAGCTCGCGGCGCTCGTCGGCCAGGTCACCGCGCAGGTCATCGCCCGGCTCGGGCGGGTCGATCCCGAGTCGCTCGAGCTCATCTCGGGCCGCGTCGCCACCGAGGTCCTGGCGGCGGTGCAGGAGCGCGCCGCCCCCGGCCCCGTCGGCCCCATCGGCATGCCGCCGAGCGCCGACTACTGCTCCGCCTATCTGGAGCAGGAGCGCAGCCGCTCGCGCAGCCGCGCCGTCATCACCGTCACCGGCCGCAACCGCAAGGGCGTCGTCGCCCGCCTCACCGCCGTCATCGCCGAGCAGGGCGGCGACATCCTGGACATCGCCCAGACCCTGGTCGGCGACTTCTTCACCATGCTGGTCATCGTCGACATCGCCGAGCTCGCGACCTCGTTCGCCGAGTTCAAGGTCGCCATCCAGTCCACCGTCGAGCAGCTCGGGGCGCAGGCCATCCTCATGCACGAGGACCTGGTGCGCTCGCTGCACCGCGTATGAAGCGCCGGCCCCGCCTCCGGCTCCCCGCGGCGGCCCCGTCCCCTTCGAACCCAGAGAGGCCAGCGAGATGATCTTCGACCTGGAAGAGACCCGCGCCATCCTGCGCATGATCGAGACCGAGCACCTGGACATCCGCACGGTGACCCTGGGCATCTCGCTGCGCGGCTGCCCCGCCGCCGACATGCCGGCCACCGAGCGCCGGGTCTACGACCACATCACCCGCTGCGCCGAGCGCCTGGTCCCGGTGGCCAAGCAGGTCCAGGACGCCTACGGCGTGCCGATCGTCAACAAGCGCATCTCGGTCACCCCCATCGCCCTCATCGGCGAGCCGACCGGCGCCAAGAGCTACGTGCCGCTCGCCCAGGCCATGGATCGCGCCGCCGGCGAGCTCGGCATCGACTACATCGCCGGCTTCTCGGCCCTGGTCGAAAAGGGCGTGACCCCCGGCGACGCGGTGCTGCTCGACTCGATCCCCGAGGCGCTGGCGGTGACCCAGCGGGTGTGCAGCTCGGTCAACGTCGCCACCACCCGCGCCGGCATCAACATGGACGCCATCGCCATGATGGGCCACCTCATCCGCGCCCTGGCCGAAAACACCGCCGACCGCGGCGGCATCGGCTGCGCCAAGCTCGTCACCTTCGCCAACATGCCCGAGGACAACCCCTTCGTCGCCGGCGCCAACCACGGCGTCGGCGAGGGCGGCCTGACCCTCAACGTCGGGGTCAGCGGCCCCGGGGTGGTGCTGTCGGCCCTGCGCCGCCTGCGCGAGTCCGGCCACCGCGCGAGCCTCACCGACGTCGCCGAGACCATCAAGCGGATGTCGTTCAAGGTCACCCGCGCCGGCGAGCTGATCGGTCAGGAGGTGGCGCGGCGCCTGGGCAACGGGGTCCGCTTCGGCATCGTCGATCTGTCGCTGGCCCCCACCCCGGCGATGGGCGACTCGGTGGCCGAGATCCTCGAGGTGCTGGGCCTGGAGCGCACCGGCTGCCACGGCACCACCGCGGCGCTGGCGCTGCTCACCGACGCGGTCAAGAAGGGCGGCGCCATGGCGACGAGCAGCGTCGGCGGCCTGTCGGGCGCCTTCATCCCCGTCTCGGAGGACCACGACATGATCGCCGCCGTCGAGGCCGGGGCGCTGTCGCTCGACAAGCTCGAGGCGATGACCGCCGTCTGCTCGGTGGGCCTGGACATGGTGGCGGTCCCCGGCGACACCCCGCCGGCCACCTTGTCGGCGATCATCGCCGACGAGATCGCCATCGGCACCTTCAACAACAAGACCACCGCCGTGCGCATCATCCCCGCCCCCGGCAAGGGCGTCGGCGACAAGGTCGTCTTCGGCGGCCTCCTCGGCGAGGCCCCGATCATGCCGGTGTCCCGCTACCGCTCCGACTCCTTCATCAGCCTGGGCGGCCGCATCCCCGCTCCGATCATCTCGCTGCGCAACTGATCTGCAGAGAGGCGGAGCCGGCGGCGCGGGGCGTGAGCGGCGGCGACGGTGAGCCTGTGCGTCGCTCAGGCCGGCAGGTCGGGCTGGGAGGGAGAGGGCGGGGCCGGCGCCGGAGCGAGGCCGGCCAGCGGCCGGCCGACGCGCCGGGGGTGACCTCGGTCGAACTGTACATCGCCAGCTTCGCGAA
>DAOMZC010001246.1:0-2136 GCA_035437965.1 Pseudomonadota bacterium | reverse complement strand
CAGGTCATCCTGAATCTCCTCTCGCTGCTCTGGTCGGCGCAAGTTGAGATGGAACGGGACCGCGCTGAGCACGGTGGACTCGGGGCCGGTGTACTCCCTGGAGAGCGCCTGGGGGACATCCGCAACCGATCTGTGGGCGGTCGGGTCGGGAGGCACGATCATCCACTGGGACGGCACCACGGTGACGGCGCAGACCCGCGGCACTGCGGATCTGCATGACCTGTGGGGAGTTCCCAGCGGTCCGATCTGGATGGTCGGCGATGGCGGGACCGTCTTGCGCATGGACCCCGCGGGGGCCATCACGGACTCGGCCAGCGGCGTCACTGCGGATCTATATCGGGTGTGGGGGAGCTCGGGAAGTAATATCTGGGCGGCGGGCGACCTGGGCACGCTCATCCACTACGACGGCAAGACCTGGACGACGGCGAACAGCCAGACCACTGGGCCGCTGTATGCGCTCGGGGCGGGCAACGCTTCCGAGGTGTGGGCGGCCGGTCGCAGCGGGACCATGATACGGTCCTACAGCAGCGGCTGGACCCTGCTGTCCAGCGGCAGCGAGTACTCACTGCAGGCAGTCTGGGGCACCGATGCGGCCGCCATCTGGGCCACCGCTGGCGACGGCACCATCCTGCGGCGGGACAGCTCCGGCTGGACCCCGCAGCAGAGTAACACCCGGGCCTCTCTGAGCAGCCTGTGGGGCAGCGGCACCGCCGATCTGTGGACGGTCGGAGCCAGCGGAACCATCCTCAGCGGGAATTATGAGCCGCGCAGCCCTGCTTACTTGGACCCACCAAGGGAAGTGTCGTGCGAGCTCCCCCGCAGCCCTACCCGAGCGCGCCGCGCGACCTCGACCCCGCCGAGGTCAGAGTCCACCGCGCCTGCGCGTTCAACCGGCTTTGCGACAGCCGATCGGGGCCGTCAGTCCAGAGTCTTGAGCGCTCTGGTCACCGCCGGCAGCAGGCGCTCGCGCTGGGCGGCGTCCTGGCTCAGGCTGAGCGAGGCAAACAGCGGGTACAGGAACTGCTTCAGGTTGTGCGCCTGCGCCAGCGCCGCCTGAGACGTGGGCTGAATCGGCTTGCGCGTAGCCAAGAGTTGGGTGAGCCAGGACTCCCAGTCAACGGCCGTCAGGGTGTCGCGCCGCGCCAGGTAGAACACCGGCGCCATCAGGCGCTCGCCTTCGCCAAAGATATAGGAGTGAGCGGGCATCACCTGGCTGGCGATGGCAGCCAGCAGCGCCGTGTGCTCGGCCTTGCCGAGGGCGGGATTGAGCGCCAGCTGCAGCACCAGGTCGGCGCCGTGGGCCACGCCGTGGCGCCAGCCGGACGCTTCATCATAGCCGCGGTAGTCGCGCACGCCGGACAGGTAGGCCGCGGCGGCGGTCACCAGTTCCTGCCGCTCGGCCGGCGAGAGATAGGGCTTGCGCCGATCGACCCGCGCTACTTCGGCCAGGGCCAGCGCGGCAAAGGGGCGGCCGAAGCCCTGCGGATCCGCGGCGCCAAGGCGCGGCAGCAAGGTAGTGCGCAGCGACTGCACGGTGGCCGGCGTCAGCTTCTCGCCGCGCATCCACGCCGCCAGGGCTTCGAAGCCGAGCTCGTCGCGCAGCACGGGATCGGGCTCGGTCAGGCAGTCGACCAGACCGAGCGCCAGCTGTTGGCGGCGGGCGTCGTCGGGCACTTGCCACTTGGCCGCTCGGAGGGCCAGGAGCTCACTGCGCTGCATACCGCCGGGAACGCAGGCGGCGCCGGCGCGACTCGGAGAAAGGCTGCCGGTCAGAGCGAGACTGGGGACAACGACAAGGACGAAGACGGCGAAGCGCATGATGATTCCCTTCTGGATCACACAGTAACCCATTCACCTGTCGGCTGCAGACCTCCCCTCGTCCGCAGCCGACGCGCCGGCGCCCTACTTCCCCGTATCGAGCAGCGGCGCAAAGCCGCCGATGATCATGCGCTTGCCGTCGAACGGCATTTCGGAGTCGGGCTGCAGCCGCGGGTCCTCCATGACCTTCTTGTTGCCTTCGTCGCGCGCCGCCTTGGACGGCCAGACGATCCACGAAAATACGACGCACTCGCCCGGCGCGGCCTGCACGGCGCGCCTGAAGTCGGTGACCTTGCCGTCGGGGATATCATCGCCCCA
>DAOMZC010001245.1:0-2137 GCA_035437965.1 Pseudomonadota bacterium | reverse complement strand
GGGGGGCCGCGCGATGAGCCGGCTGCCCTACGCACTGCCGACGATCACGCCGCACGGGCAGGGGCTGGTGAACCAGCTCGGCCGGCTGCGCGAGGAGCGCGTCCAGGCGGACATCGACGGCGTGCCCGTGGCTCGACTCACCGCCGAGTATGGCTCGCCGCTGTTTGTCTATAGCGAGCGGACGCTGCGCGATAAGGCGCGGCAGATGCGTGCGGCGTTTGCGGCCGCCTATCCGCGGGTGCGCCTGCTGTGGTCGTACAAGACGAACTATCTCGACGCGATCTGCGGCCTCCTGCACCAGGAGGGCTGGGACGCCGAGGTGGTGTCCGAGCTGGAGTACGCGATGGCGCGGCGGCTCGGGGTGCCGGGGCCGCGCATCGTCTGCAACGGCGCCCACAAGCCGCGCCGCTGGCTGGAGCGCGCGGCGGCCGAGGGGGCGTTCGTCCAGCTCGATCACTTCGACGAGCTGCTGCTGCTGGAAGACGTGGCGCGGGCGCGCGGGCAGCGCCTGGCGGTGGGCATCCGCGTCAACCTGCGCGCTCCGTCGCTCGGCGGCTCGTGGGAGCGGTTCGGCTTCAACCTGGAGAGCGGTGAGGCGCTCGATGCCGCGCTGCGCGTGGCGCAGAGCCCGTGGCTGCAGCTGCGCGGCGTCCACTGCCACCTGGGGACGTTCATCCCGATTCCGGCGGCCTATGCAGAGTCGGCGCGCGCGCTGTGCCGGCTGCTGCACCGCATCGAGGAGCGCACCGGCGAGCCGATCGAGAAGCTGAACCTCGGCGGCGGCTTCCCCTCGGGCAATACGCTCGTCGGGGCAGCGGGCGAGGCGGCCGCCGACCTGACGATAGAGGACTTCGCCGCCGCAATCGGCGACGAGCTGCGCGCCCGTCTGGCCGGGCGGGCGGAGCTCCCCGAGCTGCTGCTCGAGAGCGGCCGCGCGCTCGTCGATGACGCCGGGAGCCTGCTCGCCACGGTGGTCGGGACGCGCCGCCAGCCGGGCGGGGTGCGCGGTCTGGTCCTCGATGCCGGGCTGAACATCCTGTATACAGCGCACTGGTACCGCCACCGCATGGTCGCCGCCCAGGAGGTCACCGGTCCCGAGGTCCCGACGGCAGTGTTCGGGCCGCTGTGCATGAACATCGACGCGCTGGCCGGCCCGATCGCGCTGCCGCCGCTGACGGTCGGGCAGCAGCTGGTCATCTCGTGCGTCGGGGCCTACAACAACACCCAGTGGATGCAGTTCAGCCAGCTCCGCCCGGCGGTGGTGATGGTGGCCGCCGACGGCTCGGTCGAGCTTGTCCGGCGCGCCGAGACAATCGACGACGTTAAGGGCCCCGAGTCGCTGCCCGCCCGCTACGCGCCGCCCCCCTACGCGGACTGACGGGCGACTTTTCGTTCCGCGCCAAGCGGAGTAATCCCTGAAGGTTGGCGACGGCGCGGGCTGAATCACGCCGGCCGGTCGCCGGGCGGGTCAGTTCACGGTGTGACCGAACAAGTGGATCAGCACGAACAGGGCGGTCTCCAGGTCCTGGTCGTAGTCGACCTTGATCGACATGCCGTCGAAGTCGCCGGTGTTGGGGTCGAGCACGTCAGAGATGCTGACCGGGATGCCGTAGTGCTTCTCGATCTGCAGCTCGACGCGATTAAACGCTTCTTGGAAGTCGGTGATGGCGGGCGGGGTCGCGGCGTGGTGGGTCATCGGCGCTCTCCAGCAAAGGGACGGTGGCACATCATACCGCACCCTAGGCGAGGCGGCCCAGCGGAACCGGCTCCGGCCGCGGCCCCAGCTACTGGACGGGCAGGGAGTCCCAGCGCCCGGCGCGGTCCCGGTAGTCATCGAGCTCGTTTGCCAGGCCGAGCTCGTGGGGCGGCAGGAGGGCGCGCAGGCGGGCGAAGGCGGCGATCGCCCCCGGCGGGTCGCCGCCGAGCAGGCGCGCCTGCCCGAGCAGCAGCAGCGCCTGCCGCTCGAAGCGCGCGTCGGGCAGACCGAGGTCCAGGGCGCGCGCCAGCTCGCTCGCGCTCTCGGCGTAGCCGCCGCGCTGGTAGAGGAGCCGTCCCAGGATGTAGGGGGCGAGCGCGAGCTTGGGCGCCAGCGCCGCGGCGCGGGACCCGCCCGGCAGGATGAATTCCTTGAGCGGCG
>DAOMZC010001244.1:0-2145 GCA_035437965.1 Pseudomonadota bacterium | reverse complement strand
CCCCCGGCCGGCGAACAGTTGGCAACGAGCGGCGCGCGCGGTAAAGTCCCGGATGAACTCGCGCGCTGCGCCTCGCCCGACGGAAAATCGAGCGGCCGCTTCGCCGCCGGAACGCTTTGGGAATCAGGAGGACAACCGCATGCCGAAGGAGTCGATCAACCGCCGCCGCTTTCTTTCCACCGGGGCGGCGGCGGGAGCGGTGCTGGCCAGCGCCGCCGGTGCCGTGAGCGGCGCGACGGCCACGCCTCTAGTCTCGGCCCCGGCCCCGGCTCCGGCCCCGGCCCCAGCTCCGACAGTCCTTGCGCGCAGCGGCAGCCGGCCCGTGGTCATCGCCTCGGCCAATGGGAATCAGTACAAAAACGGCGGCCCGCGCACCTGCGTGCACGAGGCGTTCGTGCGCATGATGAAGGGGGAAGATGTCCTGGCAGCGCTGATCGCCGGGGTGAACATCGTCGAGCTCGACCCGGAGGAGACCAGCGTCGGCTACGGCGGACTCCCCAACGCCGACGGCGTGGTCCAGCTCGACGCCTCGTGCATGCACGGGCCGAGGCGCCGGGCCGGCGCGGTGGCCGCTCTTGAGGGGGTGCGGACTCCGTCGCTGGTCGCGCAGGCGGTGGCCGATCAGACCGACCATCACCTGCTGGTCGGCCAGGGGGCGCAGGACTTCGCGCGCCGCCTGGGGTTCAAGATCGAGGCGGACCTCAACACCGAGAAATCGCGGCGGCTGTGGCTTGAGTGGAAGCGGCGCAGTGATCCAGAGCACTACCTGGACCCTGCCCGGCGGGCCGAGCTCGGCGAGCGCGCCGCCCGCGACATGATGGCCGAGGGACTCATCGACCGCGAGCACTACTACGGGACGATCAACTGCAACGGGGTGAGCGCGCGCGGCGAGATCTGCGGCGTGACCACCACGAGCGGCCTCGCCTGGAAGATTCCCGGGCGGGTCGGCGACTCCCCGATCCTCGGCGCCGGGCTGTACGTGGACGGCGAGGTGGGCGCCGCCGGCTCGACGGGCCGCGGCGAGTCGAACCTTTACAACCTGTCGTGCTTCCTCATCGTCGAAGAGCTGCGGCGCGGCCGGCACCCCAAGGACGCCGGAATACTCGCCCTCGGGCGCCTGCGCAAGGCGACTACCGAGCCGCGCCTGCGCAACGCCAAAGGGAACCCGAACTTCAACGTGAAGTTCTACATTGTGAACCAGAAGGGCGAGTATGCCGGGGTAGCTCTGTATGGCGGCAAGGGCTCAAGCTACGCCGTATGTACGGAAAAAGGACCCGAGACCCTGCCGTGCGAAGGACTGCTGGGCGAAGCGGACGGGCCGGCCTGAGGTAGCGCATGATCGCTTGATAGAATCGGTTATTTTTTTGTGCTCGCTCGTCGGGCCCTTTTTGATTACTGTCTGTGATCAGTTTTTCCAGAGGTCATTTTCGTGCTTGTCTCCATTTTACGTACTGCATTGTTCGTGTTTCTGTTCGGAGTTCCGGCCCAGGCGCTAGCTGCGGGGCCAGCGGCCACTACCTCGGCCGCCAGCGGGATCACTACCTCGTCGGCCGTGCTCAACGGCGTCGGTACGCCGAACGGCCAGCCGACTACCGGCCGATTCCGCTACAGCTCCACCAACCCCGGGACGTGCAACGATACCTTCGGAACCCGGGTTCCGGCGGCCAGCGGCACCGACCTTGGGACCGGCAGCTCTGCCGTTCCCTACTCGATCACCACGACCGGCCTGAGCCCCGGAGTCACTTATTACTTCTGCGCCATCGTGTCCAACACCTCGGGCACCGCGTTCGGCGCCGTCCTATCGTTTACCATCCCGTCGTCACCGGTGGTGGTGTCGCTGTAGCGGTGGTCGGCGGGGCGGCGGCTTTTGGACGCGGCGGCGAACACGCTGCGGACGGATTCGCCGTAATGCTTGGGAATGGGAGGAGGGCGGCGGGCAGGGCTAGAAGCGCTTCTCGTAGCCAATCGACAGCATCGGTCCGGGGATGCCGAAGGCGGCAATCGGGAACAGCAGGCCGACGCCGAAGTTCAGGGCGGTGTTCCCGCGCTCGCTGCTGGCCAGCCGGCGCTCGCCGCCAAACAGCAGGTAGGGGCCAAACAGATAGTAGGAGCCGCCGATGTCCATCTTGAAGCGCCAGTTCTCCG
>DAOMZC010001243.1:0-2149 GCA_035437965.1 Pseudomonadota bacterium | reverse complement strand
CCGCAAGCCGCGCTCCCGGGCGGTCATGGCCCCAGCCGTAGGGCAGGCTGACGACGCCGGGCATCATCTCTTCGCTCACCTCCAGCACGGCGCGGAGCGTTCCCACCCGCGAGGTGATTTCCACCGCTTGGCCGGTCCCAAGACCAAGTCCGGCCGCGTCGCGCGGGTTTATCGCCAGCGTGCAGCGCTCGGGACCCTTGGCCAGGCGCGGGCTGTTATTGAGCCACGAGTTCATGCTGCGCAGGGTCCGCCGGCTCACCAGGGAGAAGACGGCTTCACGGGGCGCATCGAGCCGCTTTACGAGCCGCTGAAGATCCTTGGCCAGCACCTCGGGAAAAAGATCGATGCGGCGATCGGGAGTGCCGATGACCTCGCGCAGCCGGGGCCGGAGCGGCCCGAGATCGATGCCGTGCGGCCGACGCCGCAGCTGTCGCAGCGTCATCCGGTGGGGGCCGACGCGGAGCAGCAGATCGAGAAGCGCGCCCGAGCCAATCGCTGCTCCGAGCACGCGCGCGCCCGCCGGCACCACGTTGTGCAGTCCGCCGCGACTACGGCCGAGCCGGGCCATGAGCCCAAGGAGGATCTGCCAGTCATGCCGCGCTCCGTCCGGCAGCGGGAACACGGCGCGCGCATAGTGGGCCGCGTTGCGCACTCCCAGCGAGTACTCAAGGAGCGGATAGTGATCGTCTTCAAGCGCAGTCGCGGGCGGCAGGATGACGTGGGCGTGGCGGGTGGTCTCGTTGATGTAGAAATCGATTGCCGCCATGCACTCGAGCCCCGCCAGGGCGCGGTCGAGCCGCCGCCCGTTGGGGTTCGACAGCACGGGGTTCCCGGCGATGGTCACCAAGGCGCGCACCTGACCGGCTCCCGGCGACTCGATCTCGTCGGCGAGCCCGGCGACGGGGAGCTCACCATTGAACTCGGGCAGGCCGCCGACCCGGCTCCGCCAGCGACCGAACTTGCCGGACTCGCGCAGAAAGCGCGCCAGGCCCACCAGATCGACGGCGGGAGTCGCAAACATCGCTCCGCCCGGCCGGTCGAGGTTGCCGGTGACGATGTTGATTACGTCGATGAGCCAGGTGGCCAGGCAGCCGAACTCCTGCGTCGAGGTCCCCATCCGCCCATACCAGACGGCGGCGCGCGCCCGGGCGAGCTCCAGCGCCAGATCCTCGACCACCGCGGCGGCGATACCGACGGTCGCCTCAACGCGAGTGGGCGGGAACTGTTCGATCACGGCGGTGAGCTCGGGCAGGCCGCGGACCAGGTCGGCCAGCGCGGCGAGCCGGAACTTTCCCTGCCGGTGCAGCGTGTGCAGGACGGCGAGCAGCAGGAAGGCGTCAGTGCCCGGCTGGATGAACAGGTGCTGGTCGGCAACTGCCGCGGTCTCGGTGCGCCGCGGGTCGATGACGATGATCTTGCCGCCGCGCCCGCGGATCGCGGCGAGCCGCTTCTTGATGTCCGGCGCCGTCATGACGCTGCCGTTCGAGACGATCGGATTGGCTCCCATCACCACCAGGTAGTCGGTGCGCTCGATGTCGGGAATCGGCAGCAGCGCCTGGTTTCCATAAAGCAGCAGTGAGACCAGCATCCGCGGATGGGAATCGACGGAGCTGGAGGAGAAGACGCTCTTTGTGCCGAGGTAGCGGACAAACGGGAGCAGCGCCAGCATCGACTGGTAGCTGTGGCCCATCGGGTTTCCGTAGTAGAAGGCCAGCGCGTCCGGACCGTGGGCGCGCTGGACCGCGGCGATGCGCGTCGCGACCTCGGTAATGGCCTCGTCCCACGAGATGGGCTGCCAGCCTCCCGGGGTCCGCCGGACCGGCGCGCGCAGCCGATCGGGGTCTTCGTAGAGGTCTCTCTGGGCGACGCCCTTGGGACAGATATGGCCGCGGCTGAACGGGTCGGCGGCATCGCCGCGGATGGCGAGGATGCGGCGAGCTTCCCGGTCGACAGTGAGCTCCAGCCCGCAGCTCGCGTCACAGAAGTTGCAGATTCCGTAGTGGATCTCGGCCATGGCGACACCCCGGCGATGGGTGCCGATGATACACGCTTCGCCTTGCCGCAGCGCCATCGATCCGCAATCGATCTGGAGGGAGCCCAAGCGGCTGACGGAGCGACGGAAGCTGCCGGAGCGGACCTTCAGCCAGAC
>DAOMZC010001242.1:0-2149 GCA_035437965.1 Pseudomonadota bacterium | reverse complement strand
CTCTACGGTTTCACGGTCGCCCGACCCCAGGCGGCACTCGGCAGTTTGTTGCTGCCGCCTCTGTGAGCAGCGCGGCACCGGCGAACAGGCCATGCGCTCGGTCGGCGGTGACTACCAGCACTTCTTGGCGCGCCTCGACAGGCGATGACGGCACGCCCTTATGCCCACTCCGAGCGCTTCAGCGCCTCCAGCTGTCCCCGCCGATCTTTGGCCCGCCATCGGTCGTCATGCTCTCGCTCTGGCTGAGGCTCTGCGGGCGATTGCCCCAGGCCAGCCGCCCAAGATGCAAGCCGCTTGCGTCGCCTACGCAAGTCTGGTCGACGAGATCGCCCACCTGTCCAGTGCCCCGGGCGACGTTCCCCCGTCCAGTCGGCTGACTCCGGCGCTGACCCGTAAGCAGTTGCAAGACTTCGGGCGCCTACTTCGCGACAAGCGCAACCAGGCGGGGTTCAGTCGCGTACAGCTCGCTCGCAAAGCAAAACTCTCCGACGCTACGATCAAGTTCATCGAGACGGCGCGCCATCCGCCAAGCCGGGCCACCTTGCTGCGCCTTGTCGGGGTGCCCGAGCTCGGACTGCGCTGGGCCGACACCCCTGGGTACTTCGTCGCAGCGATACCAGAGCTCGCCGCCGAGACCTCGCCCGCCCTCGCCGAGACGGAGTTTTCCCGCTTTGACTCCCGGTTGACCTTGCTTCTGGTGCTCGAGGCGATGCTTGTCCTCGACGAACTCCGCATCGGTCAGCATGCCGTCGAGGTGACGGCCTATGGGGCGCGGCGCTTGTGCTGCCTCTGCGGCGCTCGCTCAGAAGCCTGGACGCTGGACGCCCGCGAGGCGGTCAAGCTGCCCATCCGGCATGCCGCCCCGTGCGCGGGACGGTTGGCCGACTCGCTCTTTGAGCGCTTCCCGGTGATCTCCGAGCTGGCCCACGAGGAGCGACGCAGCCTGCGCAGTCTCACCGCGACGGCGCTTGCGGCCAGCCTTCGAGAGATTCATCGGGAGCGCTTTTATGGTTGCCGCTCGGGCGCCGAGGTTGCCGCTCAGCTGGCCAGGGGGACCGCTCAACCTGTCACCCCCTACCGTGTCGGGGTCGCCGCGGTGCTGCTCTGGGCGCTGGGCGCAGGTCCCTGCCCGGTCGAGCCGACCGAGAAACCCTACAGTGAGCCGCGGGCGCATCAGCTCGCCCGGCTAATCACCAAGCAGGGCTTGGCCCGCCTCGGGGAATTCTCGCGGCTGCGCGGCGTCTCCGATGCAGCCGCCTGGCTTGTCGACCCCCAGGCCCTGGAGCCCCGTTGTGAACAAGCGGGGCCTCTCCCCTCGGAAGCGAGTCGGTCATGAAGGCCGAGCCCTCGCCGGAGATCGGCATCTGGCTGCGCCGCGTCCTGGACGAGCTCGGCGTGTCTAGCCACGCCTTGGCCAACGCCGCGGGCATCACGCCCGGCACACTGCGCAACGTCGAGAGAGGCCGTCATCGAATCAGCCGCCAAACGGCCACGCGGCTCCTTGCGGAGGTCGCCCGGCGAGATGCGATCTTGGCGCACACTGCCCCCGCTTCGCTCCGGGAGGCTGCAGCGCCTCCAGCACGGTGGCCCGACAACACGCCTGACCCGGCAATCCCTACACCGCCGGCCCTTGTGCAGCTCCGGTTTGGACCCTTCGGTGCGCGCCGCGCGCTGCTCCAGATGGAGCTGGACACGCAGGCAGCGCGAAAGCTGGTCCGAGCCCTTGGGGGCTTGCTCGCCCATGGCGAGCTCTCCCCGCAAGCCGGCTTGCCGGAGTTGCACTTCGTGCTCGTCGAGAGAAAGTAACCCCGTTTACCCCTCCCTCAGGAGCGCATCGGATGGCCCCTCCCAAAGGCGAGCGCTGCCCCTGCTGCGGCTATGCGTCAGTGTACCCCGTGACCCGGCCGGGCCGGGTGGTGCGCTACCGAAACACGGCCCTGACCTTGCCCGCCGAGCTGTGCTTGCCCGCCTGTCGGCGGTGCAAGTACGAGCCGCCTGGACCGGGCGCCGTCCCGGCCGAATTCCTGGAATCCCTTTATCGGGACAATCTGCGCCAGCGCGTGGCCCTCGCGGTCGCCCGTGTGCAGCACCACCTGCCCCAGCGCAAAACCGAGCTCTTGCTTGGCCTGAGCCAAGGATACCTGTCCAG
>DAOMZC010001241.1:0-2155 GCA_035437965.1 Pseudomonadota bacterium | reverse complement strand
TCGGGCGACAGCACCGCGGCCAGCAGCTGCCGCAGCTCGGGCGAGATGGTGTGCGACAGGGCCAGCCGCTCCACCGCCTCCAGCGGCGCCTGCGGGTTGGCGGCCAGGCTGCGCAGCCCGGTGAGCATCTCCAGCAGGATGACCCCCAGCGAGTACACGTCCGACCGCGCCGTGGCCTCGCCGTGCATCCACTGCTCGGGCGCCACATAGCCGGGGGTGCCGATGCGGACGGTGCCGCGGGCGGGCTTCGCGCTGCGGATCTGCGCGATGCCGAAGTCCAGGACCTTGAGCTGCTCGAGCGGCCCGTCGTCCTGCTCGCGATGCGCGAGGAACAGGTTGTCGGGCTTGAGGTCGCGGTGGATGACGTGCTTCTTGTGCGCCGCCGCGACGCCGCGCACCGCCTGGACCCACAGCTCCAGGGCGGGCCGCAGCGGCAGCCGGCCCTGGGTCGCCAGGTAGCTGCGCAGCGACTCGCCCTCCAGGTACTCCATCGCGATGTAGAGGCGGCCGTCGTCGTGCTGGCCGCGCTCGTAGACGCGGACGACGTTATCGTGATCGAGCGCCCCGACCGCCTTGGCCTCGCGGTCGATGCGCAGCTGGGCATCCTGCGCGGGCTTGAGCAGCTTGAGGGCGACCCGGCGCCCGAGCTGGGTGTCCTCGGCCATGAACACGGTGCCCATCGCCCCGGCGCCGATGCGGCGCGCGATGACGTAACGGCCGGCGATTATGTCGTCGCTGAAGACCAGCGCCGTCTGATCCTGTGGGCAGAAGTTGCTCGCCGCCGGGTAGATATGGCGACACGCCGGGCAAAGCTTGTATTTAGGTGGTGAGCCGGCTCCGGATCCAGACACGATGGGTACTTTGCAGCATACACCAAGCGCGCGGCTCAGCGTTACGCGCGGGACACCGGCGGGACGTTTTGGCCGCTACGGGAGCTTCTCCGCCACCAGGGTGACGGCGGCGGTCTGCTGGTCAAACTGCGCCAGGGTCTCCTCCAGCTGGCGGTACGCGAGGTCCTTGGCCGGGTCGCTGCCGCCGCGGGCCGCCACGTCGGTAAGGTAGGCGCGCAGGGTCTGGCCGGCGAGCTGCCGGCGCAGCGCGTGCACCGCCGCCTGCAGCGTCTGCAGCTCGGCCTGGGCGGCGCGCAGCTTGGCCGCGGCCGCGCTCGTCGGCTCTGCCGCCAGGTACTCGCGCTCCAGAGCGGCCAGCGCTTCGGCGCCGCCGGGTGGCGGGGGGACCTTCTTCATCGCCTCGCGCTGGGCGAACAGGCGCCGGTGGAGCTCCGCGCGGCGGCCTTCGGCGCGCCGCTGCTCGGTCTGAACCTGCTCGCGCAGGAGCGCCAGCTGCAGGCCGTGCTCTTCCTCTTTCACTTCGGCCGCGGTGACCCGCTGCGCCAGCTCGAGCAGGCTCTGGGGGGCCGAGGGCAGGGCGCCGCGCGGCCAGCGCTTGCGCAAAAGCGCCAGCGCCTGCTTGCCGAGCTGGCCGCTCACCCGCTGCAGCTCCGCCTCCAGCTGGTCGAGCTCGTGCAGCGCCGGCAGCAGCACCGCGCTGCGCGTCCCCGGCCGGTTGTAGGGCAAGACGTAGGTCGGCGCGCCGTGCAGCGCCTGCCCCTGCTGCGACTCGCTGAGCAGCATCGTCTGCAGCGCCATCAGGCTGCGCAGCGACCGCGCCGGCAGCTGCGGCTGGATCTGCATCAGGCGCTCCACGGTCGCCGCCGCCGTCGGCCGCTCTGCCGGGTCCTTGGCGAGCAGCTGCGCCACCAGCTTATCGAGCGCCGGCGGCACCCGCGCCTCGGGCAGCGCCCCCGACAGGCGCGGCGGCAGCGTGTGCATGTGGTCGCGCACGATCTCCATGTCGTCGCCAAAAAACGGCGGCTTGCCGGTCAGGATGTGGAACAAGAGCACGCCGATCGCGTACTGATCCACCGCCGGTGACAGGTAATCGGCGCGGCTGAACATCTCGGGCGCCATGTACGGCAGCGTCCCCGGCGGCCCGTCCTTGACCATGGTGAGCGCCGCCTGATCCAGGATGCGGGCGATGCCGAAGTCCAGGACCTTGACGTAGTTGCTGTCTCCGTCGCGGCAGGTGAGCAGGATGTTGGACGGCTTGATGTCGCGGTGGACGACGCCGCGCTCGTGGGCGTGGGCCAGCGCTT
>DAOMZC010001240.1:0-2157 GCA_035437965.1 Pseudomonadota bacterium | reverse complement strand
CGTGAGCACGGCAGGTCCTGTGATCAGGTCGCGTAGTAGCTTTTGAAACAGGCTGTCAGGCGGGTCAGCCGTGGCGGAGCGCCGAGGCGTGCAGCCAGGCGTGAGCCAGCGAGGGGCCGCCGCTCTTGGCGACGAGCTCGGGACCGAGCAGCGCGGCGCACTCGTCGATGAGGTCGGCGAGCTCGGCCTGGGTGAGGGCGCCGGGCCAGCTGGCGCGCAGGGCGAACCGCAGCCGCTCGTGCCGGGGCACCGGATCGGGGCCGAGGTCGTGGGGGCCCTCGGGGGATCGGGGCGGCGAGCCGATTCCGGTCAGCGGGGTCAGGCCGAAAGCAGAAGGGGCCTGCCCCATCGGAGCCCGGCGCATGAGGAAGAACGGCGTCATCGAGACGCTGGCCAGGAGCGGCTGGACGCGGGCGAGGAACGCGAAGGTCTGGCGGATCTCGGTCACCGTCTCGCCGGGATAGCCGAGCATGCACAGCGCCCGCACCCGGATGCCGGCATCGGCAGCGTTGACGAGGATGCGCTCGATGACCGGCTGCGCGACGCCCTTTTTCATCAGGTCGCGGACGCGCGGCACCGCCGACTCCAGGCCGAGCCACAGCTCCTGCAGACCGGCGGCGGCGGCCCGCTGCAGGAGCTCGCGGGTAAAGCCCGGCTCGAAGCGCGCCCGCGCCGAGAACCGCGCCCGGCGGGAGGCGGGCAGCGCGGCGAGCTCACAGGTCAGCTCGCGCAGCTGGCGGGGGGTCAGCAGGTCGTCGCGGAAGCGGAAAAAGCGCGCCCCGAGCTGCTCTTGCGCCGCCCGGATCTCACCCACCGCCGCGGCCGTGGGTCGGCTGCGGTAGCCCTCCTGGTGCATGGCGATCGCGCAGAAGGTGCACTTGCCCCACGGGCAGCCGCGCGACAGCCGCAGGTCGACCACCGGCGTCGGAAACGGGTACAGCGAGCCGTCGACCAGCGAGAAATCGGCCGCCGCCAGGGCGCGCAGGTCCTCCTGGCCGCGCAGCGGGCGCAAAAGGCCCCAGCGCGGGCACAGGAGGCTCGGCACCGACCCGGCGGCGCGCTGCCCGGCCAGCGCCGCGGCCAGGGCGAGCAGCGCCGTCTCCGACTCGCCGACGATGACGCCGTCGAAGTCGTCGAACAGGCGGTGCAGCGGCTCGCCGGGCTGCGGCACAAGGTCGGGCGCGAAGTCCTCGGGCGCCAGCACGTCCTCGTGGGCGCCATAGACCACCAGGAAGCCGCGGAACCCCGCCTGGCGCAGCAGCCGCCCCAAGGTCAGCGCCTGCACCAGCTGCCCCGGATGGACCAGCGCGACGGCGATGAGGTGCTCGCCGGTGGACGCCTGGTCGCCGCCCGCGGCCGCTGGGTCGGCAGGCTCGGCGAGCAGGCGCCGCACCGCCGCCTGCAGGGTGGGCAGCGCCGGGTTGCGCCGCGGATCGAGGCCGACGGCCAGCGCCTGCGGGATGGACCCCTCGTCGACTCCGGGGAACGCCAGGCTGTAGAAGCTGAAGTCGACCTGGAAGCGCTCGCTCACCGCGGCGCACTCGGCGTCGACGGCGGCGCTCACGCTCTGGTAGCGCTCGGGATCGGTGTAGGTGGCGGGCTCGCGCAGCGCGGCGAAGCTCGACCCGGGGCGCAAAAGGTCGGCCAGCAGCTCGGCGTGCAGATCCAGGCAGCGCACCGCCAGCCCGCGCGCCCGCAGCTGCGAGCCCGTGTACAGCAGATCGGCCGGCACACAGGCGTAGTACCAGTGCGGCGGAAACACCAGAGAGACCTGCGCCATATCCCCGCTCCGGGCAGCCCGAGTCGTCGCTGCCGGCCTCCAGTTTAGCACTTCCAGCGGCGACGGAGTCCGCCCGCTGCGCGCGGCCGGCGAAGCGGGGGCGGCGCAACTTTCTGGGCGCTCGGCTTGGTCGCGGGCCCTGGGTGTGTGCTACTGCTGGCGGCGATGAGCAAGCCTGTGCTGCGCCGGGTCTGTGTGTTCTGCGGGTCGCGTCCCGGGGGGCCTTTACACTACATGGAGCTGGCGCGGGCGCTCGGGACGGCGCTCGCGGCGGCGGGCCTGGGGCTCGTCTATGGCGGCGCGCAGGTCGGGCTGATGGGCGCGGTCGCCGATGCGGCGCTCGCGGCGGGCGGCGAGGTGCTCGGGGTCTTGCCGCG
>DAOMZC010001239.1:0-2160 GCA_035437965.1 Pseudomonadota bacterium | reverse complement strand
CCGGGCCCGAGTCCGGGCCCGAGTCCGAGCCCGAGTCCGAGCCCGAGTCCGAGTCCGAGTCCGAGCCCGAGTCCGAGCCCAAGTCCGAGACAGACCGCGAGCCCGATGCAAGTCCAAGCGGGAGCCAGGCCGCCATCACGACGCACCCGGATGACTTGACCGAAGCCGGGGTACTGGTCGGCACTCCCATGTACATGGCCCCGGAGCTCTCGTTCGGCTCGCGGCAGGCGCAGCCGGCCTCTGATATTTTCAGCTTCGGCGTGCTGGCCTACGAGCTCATTACCAAAGAGATGCCCTTCAAGAAGCCGACCGTCGGCTCGGCGGGGCGGCCAGAGGCGCTGCCGATTCCTCCCGGACTCCGCCTCTGTCCGCAGCTTGGCCGCGAGCTGAGCTTCCTTTTGGAGAGCGCGCTCAGCGCCGATCCGGCGCAGCGTCCGACCGCGGCGCAGCTTGCCGAAGCGCTCGGCGGCCGCTGACCGCTTCCCAAGTCACGCGGCGCCCCGGACGCTACCCGCCCACCCCGGGTACGATGGTCAAGCTGGCGCCGCTGAGGACCGGCGCCGGCACCGTGCTCGTGGTCGGCAATCCGGTGACATAGGGCGAGTAGGTCGTCACGCCGCCCTGGCGCGCCACCCAGAAGATCGGCTGCAGGGTATCGCGCAGCTTGGGAAACACGAAGACGAAGTCGCTGCCGCGGGAGTAGACGTACAGCGGATCGTGAAGCCGCGGTAGATCCGCCGGCCCCGCCCCGCGCGCGCCGCCCATATCGTCACCCAGCTGCCCGAGCTTGCGGATCATCCAGGCGGCGGCGTTGTACTTGTCATCCCACCACGGCGCGCCGGGCACCCCGGCCCGCCCCGGCAGCGGGCGCCCGGTCAGCTGGGCATGGATCACATCGCGGAGCGAGTTCGGTCCGGCCTGGCCGTCATCGAAGCGGGCGCCGGGCGCATCGATCGAGCCGTCGCGGGCGAGCAGGTCGTACAGCGCCTTCTCGCCGCGCCACCACAGCCGCGTCGCCGCCAGGATTTCGGCATCATGGTACACGAACGCCAGCAGGCGCGCTCCGGCCACACCCTCGGCCCACAGCTGATAGTGGCTCGCGGTGAGCACCTCGTTGGCGCCGACCGTGTAGTGGCCGGTGCTCACCTGGGTCGTAAAGAGCTCCTTGAGGAACAGCTGGGCGTCCTGCTTCTGCGCGCTCGTGCCGGCGCGCAGCGACCAGCCGTAATACCAGACGCGCCAGAGCAGCTTGTGATTGGGAGTGCCCTTATTCCGGTAGCTGGCGGGCGGCGGCGCCACCACCCAGTCGGTGGTCTCCCCGACGGCGAGGCGGCACAGACCGCGCACCGCGTCGCCAAACGCCTGCTCCGCCCCCTGCGCAGAGAGGACCTCCTGGGCGACCGGCTCGGTCGGGGTGAGCGGCTCGCCGCATCCGGCGGCGCACCCGACGGCGCAGGCGATCAAGGACAGTACGAACGAGCGGCTTGGGAACGGGCGGGCGCGGACCATGGCTTCCTCCTTGTTGTTGCTTGTTCTTGTTGAAGTTGAACAGCCCAGGAAAGACAGGCCAGCGGACCTTAGCAAGATTTGTAAATGATCGGCAGGACTTCGGCGGACCAGCGCTAGGCCGCTGCGGGAGGGGAGCCAACGCGCATCCGGATCGGCGCGCCTGGCATCAAGGTCGTGGTCTGGATCGTGCGGACGGGCTTTTTCGAGACGAGCTCGAAGCTGAAGCGCTGCAGCAGGGTCCCAAGGACCAGCTTCATCTCATACAGCGCGAAGGCGGCGCCGATGCAGCGGCGCTGACCCCCACCGAACGGCAGGAACTCGAACGGCGAGTAGGTCCGGGTGAGGAAGCGCTCGGGCAGGAAGCGCTCGGGCTCGGGGAAGGTCTCCGGGTTATTGTGGGCCCACAGGATGCTGGCGCCCAGGCCACTGCCGGCCGGCAGCTCGTAGCCCGCCACCTGCATCGGTCCCTTCAGCTGGCGGGCGACTGTCGGAACCGCCGGACGGATGCGCAGCGTCTCGTTACAGACTGCTTCCAGGAACGGCGCCTTGGCCAGGGCCTCGGGCTCCGGGTCTGGACCGAGGGCCGCCAGCTCGCTGCGCAGCCGGGCGAGCGCCTGCGGCTCGCGCCCGAGGAAGTACATCGCCCACGCG
>DAOMZC010001238.1:0-2166 GCA_035437965.1 Pseudomonadota bacterium | reverse complement strand
CCCTTGCCGGTGCGCCCCCGTCAGGAGAGCTCGGCGGCCAGCGCCTCCAGCTCGGTGGTGGCGGCGCTCAGGCAGCCGAGGATCTCGGCGGTCAGCTCGCGCGGGGTGGGCGCCGCGGCGGCCTGGGGATCCGGACCGCTGAGCCAGCACAGATCCAGCGTGTCGCCGCGCGCGCGCAGCTCCTGCCGGGAGAAGCTGCGGAAGCGCCCGCGCGGTCCGCTGTCGCTCCGCGGCGCGCGGCCGTAGGGATCGTCGCCGAAGCAGTGCTCGAAGTCGCGCAGGTGCTCGCGGGTTAGCGGGGCGCGCTTGCCGAGCGGGGGGAGGCCGGTTCGCAGGTCGTAGATCCAGACGCGCTCGGTGGCGTCGCCGGCGGTCGGGCGCTCGGGGCGGCTGAAGAACAGCACGTTGGTCTTTACCCCCGGGGCGTAGAAGATCCCGGTCGGCAGCCGCAGGATCGTGTGCAGGTCGCAGGTGGCGAGGAGCTCGGCGCGGGTGGCGGTGCCGGCGTGCTCCTCGAAAAGGACGTTGTCGGGGACGATGACCGCGGCGCGCCCGCCGGGCCTGAGCGCGCGGTAGCAGTGCTGCAGAAACAGGAGCTGCTTGTTGCGGGTCGCCACCCGCAGCTCGGGGCGGGCCGGCGCGCCGCCGCCGCGCTTGTTGCCAAACGGCGGGTTGGTGAGGATCACATCGGCGGCCCCGAGCTCGGCGCCGAGCGGCGACAGCGCGTCGCCGAGCAGCACCTCGCCGGCCAGCCCGTGCAGGGTCAGGTTCATCAGCGCCAGCCGCCGCGTCGAGGGAACGAGCTCGACGCCGAGGAGCCGGGCCGGTGGTGCCGCAGCGGACGCGGCCTTGATATAGCGAGCGGCATAGACCAGGAAGCCGCCGGTGCCGGCCGCTGGATCGTGGATGCTCTCGCCCGGTCGCGGGCGCAAGAGGTGAACGATGCTCGCGACCAGCGGCCGCGGCGTGAAGTACTGCCCGGCGCCGGATTTCAGCTCGCTGGCGTTTTTCTCCAGGAGCCCTTCGTAAAGCTCGCCGAGGCCCTGCCCGCCGTCCTCGGCGTCCCCCGCGGCGAGCCCCAGCGCGTCGAGCGCGGCGACGAGCCCGGCCAGGTGACGGGCGCTGCGCAGGCCGGTGGTCGCCCCGGCGAAGATCGCGCGCACCCGCTGATCGGCAACCCCGGCCAGGCGGGCGAGCAGCGCCTGGTAGAACTGCAGCTGCGCCTCGCCGCCCACCCGCCGCAGATCGTCCCAGCGCGCGCCGGCGGGCAGCTGGGCCTCGGCGCCGGTCTGCTTGGCCAGCTTCAGAAACAGCAGCAGGGCCAGCTCTTCGACGTACTGATGGTAGGTGATCCCATCGTCGCGGAGCACGTGGCACAGCGCCCACAGGCGCGCCACGAAGCCGCCGCCCGGGCTGCTCATGAAATGGCCTTGCCGATCTGCGGCGGCTCGACGCGAGCGGGCGGCGGCACCGGAACCAGCAGCAGATCCTCGGTCTCTTCGAGCGGCGGCGGCGGCGGCAGGGCGAGCCGGGGGTCGGCCTCTTCGGTGGCGCGCAGCTGCAGATCCATGTCGGCGCTCAGCGAGCTCGGGGCGAAGCGGTAGCGCAGCATCTCGACCAGCGTTACCCAGGCGGCGCGCACGCTGTCGAAGCTGCTCGTGCCGACCTGCCGCGGCGTGTACTCGATGGGCATCTCGGTGATCTGGAAGCCGTGGCGCACCGCCTCGGCGAGCAGCTGGCCGTCGATAAAGACCGTCGCGGCGCTCAGCTTGATGGCGTCGAGCACCCGCCGCCGCACCAGCTTGAACGAGAAGTTCACGTCGCGCACCCGCACCCCGAACAGGATGCGCATGAGCAGGTTGTAGACCTTGGAGTAAAGGGCCCGCCGCGGCGTGTCGTACCGCCGCAGGCGATAGCCGATGACCAGATCCGTGCCGGCGAGCAGCGGCAGCGCCCGGGCGATCTCGCCGAGCTCGATCGGCAGGTCGCTGTCAGTATAGAAGACCACGTCGCCGCGCGCCGCGGTGAAGCCGGTGCGCAGCGCCGCGCCGTCCCCCAGGTTGCGCGGGTGGCTGACCAGCCGGATGCGCGGCTCGCCGTCGCCCGCCCGGCGGACAACCAGCGCCGAGTCGTCGCGGCTGCCGTCGTCGCACCCCAGAACCTCGA
>DAOMZC010001237.1:0-2166 GCA_035437965.1 Pseudomonadota bacterium | reverse complement strand
CCGGTGGCAAGGTCGCGTCCGGACTCTGCCCTCTGGCAGCTTGGGAATCAGGAAGGATGCGGGCGGATATGGGGACGGGCGGCGGGGCTTGGGGGAGGCTACGGCTCGACGGTGATCCGGGTCGGGCTTACCCAGGTCTTGTGCTCGTCGGTGTAGTACAGATACGTCGAGCTGGCCTGCGAGGTGAAGTCACCCGGGGCAAACGCAATCAGATCGAGCGGGAGCTGCACCGACTCGCCCGGCTTGAGCTGGCGCAGGTACAGGTTCACCTCGCGCGGCTGGGTCTCGTAAAAGGCGATGAGTCCCTTTTCCCGCAGCTCCTTGAGCTGCCAGGTCTGCAGCATGAGGCCACCGGGAATCTCCACCCGCGCCAGGGTCATCGGCTGACCCTTGTCGGTCTTGTTGCGCACCGTGACGTTCATGCGCACCGACTCGCCGAGCTTGACCTGGGTGCGCTCCAGCGCGGTCGCTAGATCGACGGTCGCCTGCGGGCTGCTCGCCGGGGTGCTGGCGCGGTACTCGACGCCCAGGCTGAAGGGGAGGGTGCCGCTTCCGCTGTGGCGCAGCTCGATGCGGTTCGGACCCGAGCGCAGCTGGTCGCCGAAGCCGCTGAAGGTGAGGGCCTCGCGATCCTCGGGCTGGTAGCTGCGCGAGGCGATCTTGTTGCCGTTCACATAGAGGGTGACGGCGCCGCTCGTCCGCTCGCGGCCGCGCGCCGCGGCGTAGGTGGTGAGGGCCTTGAGCGCCAGCACCGTGGCCTGGGTCGCGCCCCAGGCGCCAAAGCCGCGGCGGTGGCTCACCAGCCACTCGATGGCGCGATCGGTCTGCTCTTGATAGGCGCCGGACTTGAGCAGGGCCAGCACCGCCAGCGAGGTGGTCTCGATGTACAGGTTCTCGCCGCCCGAGCGGGTGATGCTGTGGCTCTCCTTCTTCCAGCTGCCGTCGCTTTCCTGCAGCGCGACCAGGCGCCGGGCGGCCTCCTGACCGGCTCCTTTGTGGCCGCTGTTTAAAAGCGTGCTGGTCGCCAGCGCCAGTACGTAGGAGTCGCTGGTGCGCTGGGCGGCGCGCGCCGAGGTCTCGATCTCGGGCTCGAAGCCGGGCTGGCGGGCCTCGGTGAGGCTCCAGGTGATATAGGCGTTGGTCACCTCGGGCGAGGCGGAGCCGAAGGTGTCCAGCGCCTTGGCGTCGCGCGCGAAGCCGCCCTTGCCGTCGCGCCGGCCGCGCAGCCAGTCGGCGGTGCGGGCGAGCATCTGGCGATCGACGTCGTGATAGACCGCCTTCATATCGGTGAACTCGACCAGGCCATAGGCGGTGAGCGCCTCGTGGCCGGGGGCGGTGCCGAACCACTCGTAGCCCTTCTGCGGCGTCTCGAAGCTGGTCAGCTTGCGGTAGCCGTCGTCGATGAGGTGGGTGGCGCGGCCGATGAGCCGCGGGTCGGCGATGCCCTGCTCCTTGAGGTAGCGCAGGATCATCACGTTGGGATAGTTGACGCTCGAGGTCTGCTCGAAGCACCCCGAGGGCTGCCGGAGCATGCCCTCAAGGCCGGCGATCATCGTCGCGACCGGGCTTGTATAGATCTTGACGTGGCCCTCGGCGGTGCCCGGCAGGACCTCGCCGAGCTCGAGCTGGGCAGAGAACCCCTCGGTGCCCTTGAGCCGACCGGCGCGCGAGCTGTGCTGCGGGAAGCCGCGCGGGCTGACGCGCACCGCGCGGGTGAACTCGTCGCGCAGGCCGCCGGCGTCGGCGACGAAGTGGACCTCGCTCTGGCCCTTCTTGCCGGTGACGGTCAGCGGGTAGTAAAGGGTGTCGCGCGCCGCGGGGGCGATGGTGCCGTGGGTCCGATCGACCGGGCGATCCAGGGTGAGGAGCGGCCCGAAGCTCGCCGTCAGCTCGACCCGCTGCGGCTCGCTGCGCTCGTTGGTCAGCACCAGCGGCAGCTGCAGCTTGTCGCCTTCGCTGACCTCCAGCGGCAGCTTGACCGCCATGCTGAAGGGCAGGCTCGCCTTGACCACCGTCTCGTCGCGCCCGGCGGCTCCGGCGGCCACCCCTTCGGTGACCACCCGGAACGAGGTGATGGCGTCGGACAGGAAGAACGAGACGCTGGCCTTGCCGTCCTGGCCGGTCTGCACCATCGGGCTCATGAGGAACTTCAGGCTCTCCTGCGTG
>DAOMZC010001236.1:0-2173 GCA_035437965.1 Pseudomonadota bacterium | reverse complement strand
GTAGAGCATCGCGTAGCCCATGGCCGCGGTCTTGGGGGTCGTGTACTCCTTCACCGCGGCGTACGCCGCCGGCTGATAAGCGCCGTAGCCAGCGACGATGAGCGCGATCCCCGCGAGGTTAATGAAGAACAGCGGCCCCCACATGCCGGCGCCCAGGTGCAGCGTCTCGCCGCCCGCCATCAGCGCCCGCCCCATCACGAGCAGCAGCATCGCCAGCAGCAGCGACCGCCGCACCCCCCAGCGATCCGAGAGCTCGCCGAGCAGGAACATCGAGCCGGTGATGCCCCCGGTCAGCACCGCCGTGATCTGGCCCGCCCGGACATCGCCGAGCGCCACGTTCTCCGACAGGAACTTGGTCAGGATGGTGAGGGTGCCGAAGTAGACCAGGCCCTCGATGAAGTAGGGGATGTTGATGCCGAGGTTTAGCGCTCGCGGCACCGCGGTGAAGTCGCGCAGCGGCTGGACGACCTCGCGCACCGCGGCGCGGGTAGCCTCGGCGATGGAGGTGGGTCGGGCGGGCAGCGCCAGCGCGCCGTTGGCAGAGGCGAGCTCTAGGGAGTGGTCCAGTGAGTGCCCTGGCCGGTGCCCGGGCGAGGGCTCTGGTGCCGCGCTGGTGCTGGTGCTGGTGGGGTCGGGGTCGGCAGGTTTCACTTCACTCCTCAGGGGCCGGCCGGGATTTGCGCGGCGCGGCTACGCCACCGTGACGATGAGAACGCCAGGGGTTATGCCAGCCCGAATGTAAAGATGTAAAGCAATCTTACGACCTTCCGCGCCGAGGGCCAAGGACCCGAGGCCGGGCCGGGCCAGGCCAGGTCGCCGGCCAAGAAAATGCCGCCGCCGCGGGCAAGGCATTGCCTCGGGCTAGTGAGCTCGGTAAAAAGGTCGTACAAGGAGAGCCTCGAATGTCTTTAGCCCCAAGCGACCCTCCCCCCCGGGGGCCGGCGCGCATCCTCGATGGGCGCGCGATCGCGCAGGCCGTACGCGCCGAGGTTGCGGCGGCAGTGCGGGACCTCGCGCAGCCGCCCGGTCTGGCCGTTGTCCTCGTCGGTGAGGACCCAGCCTCGCAGATCTACGTCAAGAGCAAGGCGCGCGCCTGCCACGAGGTCGGCATCGCCACGTTCGATCACCGGCTCCCCGCGACCACCTCGGCCGCCGGGCTGCGCGAGCTGCTCGAGCAGCTGAGCCGCGACCCGGCCGTCCACGGCGTGCTGCTGCAGCTGCCGCTGCCCGCCGGCCTCGATGCCACGGCGATCCTCACCGCGCTCGATCCGCGCAAGGACGTCGACGGGCTGCTGGCGGAGAACGTCGGGCGCCTGTGGCTCGGGCAGCCGCGGTTTGTGCCGTGCACGCCGCTGGGCGTCATGCGCCTGATCAAGGAGTCCGGGGTGGCGACGGCGGGGGCGCAGGCGGTGGTGGTCGGTCGCTCGAACCTCGTCGGGAAGCCGCTCGGCGGGCTGCTCCTTGCGGTGGATGCGACGGTGACTCTCTGCCACTCGCGCACCCGCGGGCTGCAGGAGCACGTACGCGCCGCCGACATCCTGGTCGCGGCGGTGGGTCGCCCCGGCGCCATCCCAGGAGCCTGGGTCAAGCCCGGCGCGGTGGTCATCGACGTCGGCATAAACCGCCTCCCGAGCGGCAGCATCGTCGGCGACGTCGAGTTCGAGCCCGCCCGCGAGCGCGCCGCGGCGATCACCCCGGTGCCCGGCGGGGTCGGTCCGCTGACCATCGCCATGCTGCTCGCCAACACGGTCCTCTCCGCGCGCCTGCTCACCGAGGGCGCCGCCGCGCCAGCTCAGGCCAAGGCCGCACAGCTCTAGGGCCGAGGCCGCGCAGCCCCAGCCAGAGCCCCGTCGCCCCGGCCGCGGCGAGCACCAGCCCCATCGCCAGCAGCACCAGGTAGGACGCCGGGGCTTCCTGGGCCGCGGAGAACTTCCACACGTGCAGCCCATAGAACGCGACGCGGATGATGCGAAACCGCGTGTCGACGTGCGCCAGGACCTCGCCGGTCGTCGGTGAGACGTAGACATCGTCGCCGTTGGCGAGCGCCACCCGGAAGGCCGGGAGCTCGTTCCACGACGGGTAGATCAGCGAGCCGGCGGTCTGCAGCGCGCAGCCTCTAACCGCGACGCCCGGCGGCGCCTCCTGCTGGCCGACCTCCTGGGCCACCTGGGCA
>DAOMZC010001235.1:0-2175 GCA_035437965.1 Pseudomonadota bacterium | reverse complement strand
TGCTCTGGCGGGGTCGGGGGGGCTTCCACGGGGGGGCAGTCTACTTGGTTCCGAGCACGAGGGTCCACTTGCCGGCGGTGGTGGCGACGCCGAGGTAGCGGACCTCGGGGTGAAGGAGGTTGCCGCGGCTCGACTTGAGCCAGGTCTGGACGGCCTCCTCGGGGGAGACGGGGCCGCGGGCGAGGCAGGCGACGGTGCGGCCGGGGAAGCCGGCTTTTTGGGCCTTGGCGCCGACGGGCTCGCCTTCGGGGCTGACGGTCTGGAAGTAGTCGCGCTTGGCCATGTCGGCGCTGTGGGCCTGGGCGGCGGTGCCCAGGGGATCGGAGAGCTCTAATAGGGCGAGGGCGGCGTTTTCGCGCTCGCGGTTGATGAGCTCCAAGACGCGGTTGCGGAGGTCGCGGGCGTCCTTCATGGCGGCGGCCTGGGGGGTGGCGAGGATGACGGTCCACATGCCGCCGACCATGCCGATGCCGATGTGCTGGTAGAGGGGGCTTACGAGGTGGGAGCGGTAGGCGGGGTTTTGGACCCACTCGGCCAGGACGGGCTCGGGGCTGCCGGCGCCCATGGCGACGAGGGCCTCGCACTTGCCATCGTAGCCGAGGCGGCTGGTGCGGGTGCCGATGGGGTCGCCCTCGGGGGTGATGGGGCCCATGAAGTCGCGCTGGTCCATGTCGGCGCTGTGCTCCTGGGCGGCGTTGTTGAGCTGGACGGACATGAGGAGCTGGCTGGCGCCGGCTTTTTGGCGCTCGGCGTTTATGAGCTCGAGGGCGCGGAGCTGGACGCGGGGGTCGGGGCCCTGGTTCTTGGCGGCTCGCCCCTCGCCGCCGAGGTCCACATTTATATCGATCGGCTTGCCGGACATGTAGCTTGCTCCTTGCGCCCGGGGCGCAGCGGCACCAGCGGGGGCTGTGGCGGGCCATGTATGGGATTGGCCAGCTCATCTTATCATGCGGGGCTTTAGCGGGCCGGGGCCGGTCGGCGGGGGGCGGAACTTGGTCAGAAGGCGTGCGCCCGGGGGGCGGCTTGGGATATCTTTTGGCGCATGAAGTCGCCCGCATCGCCGGCAGTGCCGGCCGCCGCTCGCTTTACCGGCACGGACAGCTATATCGCCACCCCGGATCTGATGGTCGCCGTGAACGCGGCGATTACGCTTACGCGGCCACTGCTTATAAAGGGCGAGCCGGGCACGGGCAAGACGGTGCTGGCGCAGGAGGTGGCGCGGGCGCTCGACCGGCCGCTTCTGCGCTGGCACATCAAGTCGACGACCAAGGCGCAGCAGGGGCTTTACGAGTACGACGCGGTGGCGCGGCTGCGCGACTCGCAGCTGGGGGACGCGCGGGTGCACGATATCCGCAACTACATCCTGCGCGGCAAGCTGTGGGAGGCGTTCACGGCCGAGACGCAGTCGGTGCTGCTCATCGACGAGATCGATAAGGCGGACATCGAGTTTCCCAACGACCTCCTGCTCGAGCTCGACCGGATGGAGTTCTACGTCTACGAGACGCGCGAGACCATCGTCGCCCGGCAGCGCCCGATCGTCATCATCACGAGCAACAACGAAAAAGAGCTGCCCGACGCGTTTCTGCGCCGCTGCTTCTTCCACTACATCCGCTTCCCCGACCCGGAGACCATGGCCCGCATCGTCGAGGTGCACTTCCCGGGGCTGCGCCGCGACCTTTTGCGTGAGGCGCTGGCGGTCTTTTATGAGGTGCGCGAGGTGCAGGGGCTCAAAAAGCGCCCGTCGACCTCCGAGCTGCTCGACTGGCTGAAGCTCTTGCTCGCCGAGGACCTGCAGCCGGGGGACCTGCGCAGCCGGGACCCGAGCCGGCCGCTGCCGCCGCTTTACGGGGCGCTTTTAAAGAGCGAGGGCGATACGACGCTGCTGGAGCGCGCCGCGGCCGTGCTCCGCCGCGGCCGCTAGACGGTCCCGTCGGCGCTTCGGCGGCGGTCGGTGCGGGCGGGTCCCCTGAGATTAAGAAGTTTATCAAGAAGTTTGAAGATGAAGCGGCAGGCTTTTCTTTGCGCCTTCGAAGCTGAAAAGAACCCCGTCTATCCGCGCCAAATTACAAGCGGATTGATGGGCCCCTCGTCACCGACCGCAGACTTGCTGGGCTTTGATCTAGCGGCAGAAACTCGATATTCTGATCTCATGCCCTCCCATGACCTTTGGTCCTG
>DAOMZC010001234.1:0-2180 GCA_035437965.1 Pseudomonadota bacterium | reverse complement strand
TAGTGCAGGATGGTGCCGGTGACTCCGACCGCCCAGTAGTCATTGACGGCGCTGCCCCAGACCGCGCGCAGGGCCTGATTGGTGGTCACCCCGCTCTGCAGGGAGGCGGTCCAGGCGCTGCCGTCCCAGTGGACCAGGGCCCCGCTCAGGCCGACCGCCCAGGCATCGGTGGCGCTCGTGCCGTAGACTGCATAAAGATCCTGCGTCGTCGCGGCCCCGATGGGAGTCGGCGCCGACCAGTTGGCCCCGTCGAAGTGCAGCAGGGTCCCGCCGTCGCCGGCGGCCCAGACGTCGTTGCTCGCCGCGCCCCACACCGAGCGCAGGGTGTTGCCCTGGGGGAGCGGGTTATACCAGCACCAGTTGCCGCTGCTGCACACCCGCGCCGCGATGCCGGCGGTGACCGTCCCCGGCGCGTTGAAGGTGAAGCTGCAGCCGGTGGTGCCGGTGCACAGGCCGCTGTAGCTCGTGCCGTAGCTCTTGGGGTCGGCGGTGGCGGCCAGGGTGATGGGCGTGCCGACCGGGAAGTCAAAGGTGCAGGTGGTCGCCGCGCTGAGCTTGCTGGTGCCGACGCACTGGATGCCGGCCGGGGTCGAGGTGATGGTGCCCTTGCCGAGGACGTTCACGGTGAGGGTGCACGACTTGGCGGCGCCCGCCGCGGTGGGGGCCAGGGCAACCGTCGTGGTGTAGCGGGTCGGCGGCGCGGCCTTGATGTCGACGGACACCTGGCCGGTGGCGACCACGCAGCGCTCGGCCGAGCGGCCGACGACCTTGATGCTCAGCTGACCGGCCGTGGTCAGGGGCAGGGCGATCGCGAACTGGTCCAGGCGCCCGGTGATGTCGGGGCTCGACTGCGGCTGCCCGCCATTGAGGGCGCTGCTGACGAACAGCGTGGTGACGTCGGCAGTCAGTCCGCTGACATCGACGACGACGGTGATCTCGGGCGCGGTGGGGTTTTCCGGGCCGCAGCTCGTAAGGCCGCACAGGACAAGGAGTGCCGTCGCCAATAAGCGAAATCGCAAGGCGCGGGGCGGACGAGAAAGCTGCATGGAACTGCTCCTGCTAAGAAAAAGCTAAAACATAGGGCGAATCACGGTGACGTTGGGATCCAGGGGTGCGTCGCCGAGCGACTGCGCGCGCGTGCCGAGCACGACGCCGGTGACGACGCCGCCGATGACCACGGCGGCGCTCACCCCGATGACCGCCCAGAACCAGCCTTTTTTATAGACCGGCTTGGGCATGTCGACCGGCCGCACCGGCGCGACCAGGGGCGACGGCGCGGGCTCGCTCGGCTCGGCGACGGGGGGCGGCGCGGCGGATTCGAGCAGGGCCTTGGACTCTGCGATGTAGGTCTTGAGCTTCTCTTGCAGATCGAGGTCGGTCTGCGCCGCTTCCTGACACTGCCGGTAATAATCCAGCGCCTCTTTGGGCCGCCCGAGCTTGTGCAGCGTACGGCCGATGTTGGCCAGCAGAATCGGCGTCTGGCGCCGCTTGTAGGCAGTCTGGAATTCCTGCAGGGCGTTTGTGTAGTCCTGCTGCTTGTACAGGGCCTTGGCGTTGATGAAGTGGCCGCGGCACTCGTCGTCTTGGTTGCAGCCCTCATCGGAGGGATTGGGGGCCGCGACGGCTGTCGGGCTGGTCAGGGCGGCCAGGCCCAGCACCAGCAAGAGGGCAATGAGCACCCGCCTAGTCGACAACAGTAAGGTCGCTTGGAACATAGCCCTTGCCACCAGCTTTCTTGGACTTCGCGCCGGAGTCTTTGGCGTGCTTGTCGCGCCCGGCCTTGCGCTGCAGCTCAAGCTCCTGCTCGGAGTCTTTGTCGAACGCCAGGGTTAGCGGCATCTCGACGTAGCCGGCCAGCACGACGCGCACCTGCTCGGCGCTGCTGCCCTGCGCGTACTTCAGGGTCAGCGGCGTCGTCCCCAGCACCTCGCCGTCGCGCTGGCGGATCACCTGGGCGCCGGTGGGGGTTGTGCTCAGCGAGCACTGCACGAGCTGCTTGACCGGCTCGGGCGGCGCCCGCTGGACGACCGGGCGCGGCGGCGGCGGCAGCACGGGCGGCGGCGGCGACTTGTTCAGCGAGAAGATCAGCAGCAGGCCCACGCCCACGCCTCCGACCAGGCCCCCGATGGCGATGCTGAGCGGGAAGCGCCGCGGCGGGCTCGCCGGGAGCTGGCCCGCCG
>DAOMZC010001233.1:0-2181 GCA_035437965.1 Pseudomonadota bacterium | reverse complement strand
CAGCTCGGCCGCGCGCAGGAGCAGCGCCGGCGGCTCGCTGCCCACCGGGCCGGCGTCGTCCGCGCCGAGCCGCGGGCGGTCGGCGGCGCTCGCCCCATCCGCCGGCGGCGCCACCGTCCCCGAAGGGCGGCACGCCGCAAGCAAGATCGCCATCGCCATCAAGTGGGCCAGCCGCCCGGCTCGCAAGCTCCCGCCCAGCTCCATCACCCGGCCATGGTACCCGCACCCAAGCGGCGCCGCGACGCGATTTCCCACCGCGGCGCCGCCGCCTGCGACCGCCGCCGCCGCCCCGCCCCGCCGCGCGGCCAAGGAGTTAGCCACAACCGCTCGGCTTCCACATTGCTTCGCCCCGGGCGACGTCGTAGATTGACCGTGTGGCTTCGCTGCAAGACTTGATAACCCGCGTCAGCCAGTACCAGCCGACCGCGGACCTGGAGCCGGTCAAGCGCGCCTACGCCTTCGCCGAGACCGCCCACAAGGGCCAGTTCCGGCGCTCCGGCGATCCCTACGTAGTTCACCCGCTCAGCGTCGCGACGATCATCTCCGAGCTCAAGCTGGACGTGGGCTCGATCTGCGCGGGGCTTTTGCACGACTGCGTGGAAGACACCAGCGCCACGGTCGATGACATCAGTAAGCTCTTCGGCACCGAGGTCGCGTTCCTCGTCGAGGGGGTGACCAAGCTCGGCAAGGTCCCGTGGCACACCCGCGAAGAGGCGCAGGCCGAGAACTTCCGCAAGATGCTGCTGGCGATGGCGCGCGACATCCGCGTCATCCTCATCAAGCTGTGCGATCGCGTCGACAACATGCGGACCATGGCGGCGATGCCGCCCGAGAAGCAGGAGCGCATCGCCCGCGAGACGATGGAGATCTACGCCCCGCTGGCCAACCGCCTCGGCATCCAGTGGATCAAGGTCGAGCTCGAGGACCTGTCGTTTCAGTACCTGTATCCCAAGGAATACACCGAGCTGAAGACCAAGCTCGACACCTACTTCGCCGGCCGCCAGGACTACATCGACGAGGTGTCCAAGGTCCTGCAGACCGAGCTCTCCAGCAACGAGCTCGACGCCAAGGTCCTGGGCCGCCCCAAGCACCTGTGGTCGATCTACCAGAAGATGGTGAAGACCGGGCGCGAGGTCGATCAGCTGTTCGACATCATCGCCTTCCGCGCCATCGTCAAGTCGGTGCGCGACTGCTACGGGGCGCTCGGTGTGGTGCACACCAAGTGGACGCCGATTCCGGGGCGCTTCAAGGACTTCATCGCCCTGCCCAAGCCCAACATGTATCAGTCGCTGCACACCTCGGTGCTCGGCCCCAAGGCGGAGCGCATCGAGATCCAGATCCGCACCGACGAGATGCACCGCACCGCCGAGGAGGGCATCGCCGCCCACTGGAAGTACAAAGAGGGCAAGGTCGAGGGCCCGGGCGGCAGCGACGAGAAGAAGTTCGCCTGGCTGCGCCAGCTGATGGAGTGGCAGAAGACCCTTTCGGATCCGACCGAGTTCATCGAGACGGTCAAGGTGGACCTGTTCGCCGACGAGGTCTACGTGTTCACCCCCAAGGGCGACGTGAAGTCGCTGCCGCAGGCGGGCACGCCGGTCGACCTTGCCTATCTCATCCACACCGAGGTGGGCAACCGCTGCTCGGGGGCGCGCGTCAACGGCCTCATCGTGCCGCTGCGCTACCAGCTGCGCAACGGCGACACAGTCGAGATCCTGACCTCGCCCAACCAGCGGCCGAACAAGGACTGGCTCAAGTTCGTCAAGTCCTCGTCGGCCAAGGCGAAGATTCGCCACTACATGCGGGCCGAGCAGCGGTCGCGCAGCAAGGCCCTGGGCAAAGAGCTCATCGAGCGCGAGATGCGCAAGCACGAGCTCTCCTACAACAAGGCGGAGAAGTCCGGGGACCTGGTGCACGCCGCCGCCGAGCTGCGGGTGCAGAGCGTCGACGATCTGCTGATGCACGTCGGCTACGGCAAGCTCCTGCCCGCCGACGTCGTCGAGCTGCTCCTGCCCGAGGACCAGCGCCGCCCCGCCGGCCTGCGCGAGCCGTCGCCAAGCCGCGCCGCCTCGCTCGCTCGCCGCACCCCCGGCATGCGCCCGCCGGGCATCAAGGTCGCCGGCGAGGACGACGTGCTCGTCCGCTTCGCCAAGTGCTGCTCACCGGTGGCCGGCGACCCGATCA
>DAOMZC010001232.1:0-2182 GCA_035437965.1 Pseudomonadota bacterium | reverse complement strand
TACTTGAGCTGGGGCTTGTCGTTGACCTTGGCCAGGACGCGCTTCCAGCTCTTGCCCGTCTTGTCGGTGGCGAGCAGCGGGAACAGCTCGCTCGCCGCCTTGAACTTGGGCGGGTTGTCCTTGATCAGGCCGCCGAGCAGGGCGTTGAGCTGCTCGCCCGATTCGACGGCGACCGGGATGCGCCCGTGCAGCGCCATCGAGGCGATGAAATCGCTCTGCAGCTGCAGCGCCGGCTTCTTGTCGAGCTTCTGCGACAGCGCCACCCCCAGCGAGATGCGCAGCGACTCGACCCCGTTGCGCGAGTCGACCCCGACCTCGTTGGCGATACCCTGGCCCGGCTTCGCCGGCGCGCTGCCCAGCTTGCCGGTGAGCAGGCTGTGCAGCTGATCGATGGTCCGCACCACCCCCGCGGAGCTCACCGACTTATCGGCGAAGGTCGCAATCCCGATCAGCCGCCCCGTCGGCGACAGCACCGGCGCGCCGGCCGACTCGGCGCCGATGTCGGGCTCCAGCTCGATCTGGTCCGGGCGCAGCGAGGCGATGCTCCCGCCGTAAAGGGCCAGCGTCTGGCGGCCGCGGCTGCGGATCGCCGCGACGTCCAGCCCGACGGCGGTGATGTCGCGGACGTCGAACAGATCCAGCGACTTGTAGGGCTTCTTTGGATCGGTGGCGGGCAGCTGCAGCATCACCAGGTGGCTGACCGGGTCGAGCCGCACCACCTGGGTCGGCAGCGCCGCCGCCTTGTGGGCGCGCAGGAAGACCAGCGGGTCCTCATCACCGGCCAGCGACGGGTCGTAGAGGAACGCGAAGACCTCGCCGCCCTCGACGCCGCTGAGCAGCCGCGAGTCGCTCACCACCACGCCGTGCGACTTGACGATGACGCCCAGGGCGGTGTTGAAGCGGCTCCCGTTCTGGGCGATGAGCATCACGGTCGCGGGAGCGGCGCGCTGAAACTGCTCCGCCCGGCTCAGCACCGGACTCTTGGGGGGCTGGGCGAGCTTGGCGGCGGCGGCCTCCGCTTCTGCGGTGCCGGCCGCGGGGGCCTTGCCGCGCTTGACCACCGGCGCCTTGCCTGCCTTGACCACCGGTCGAGCGGCGGCGCCGGCCGCGGGCGGCTTGTCCGCCGCGGGCTTGTCCGCTGCCGGCTTGTCCGCCGCGGGCTTGTCCGCTGCCGGCTTGTCCGCCGCGGGCTTGCTTGCGGCTGGCTTGACTGCGGCCGGCTTGGGGGCAGTCGCCGCGGGCGCTGCCGGCGCCGGCTGGGCGAAGCCGCTGGCGGGGAGCAGCGCCCCAAAGACCCCCCACAATAAGGCGGTCACGAGCGTCAGCCGCCGCGGACAGCGGGCGCTCGGCTCCTGGCCAGGGCACGGGCTCGGGTGTTGCTGGAGTGAAGGAGCGAGACTGGCTTGCACTGCGACACCGCTAAACACGATCCACCTCCGAAAACTCGACAGCAGCGGGTTTCTCCGACCAGCACCTGGAACAGCCGCCATCACGAGCCCTATCTTACGCCGAGAGCCGTCGATTCTTCTACTTCGTAAGCAAGGTTAGCGTGGGCCGCCGCCCGGGTCGCCAGCCGCGGGCCGCCCGCGCCGAATTCCGAGGCTTCCCCGGGTCTTTGGCGGCCCCGGATAAGAGATGGCGCGTCGGGCTGGCTCTGTGGTGTAATACCTCTTACGATGAGTCGGATTCCTGATTCCTCTCGCGTGGCTAGGATCGGGCTGGGCGCGCTGTTCGGCTGGCTCAGCCTTCTCGCCGGGGGAGACGCTGCGGCGCAGCTGCCGCCGAGCGCCAAGCTCCAGTACCTGCGTGGCGCCGGGCTCTACAAGACGCGCCACTTTGTCGAGGCGGCCCAGGCCTTCACGCTCGCCTACGAGCACTACCCATCGACCCGGCTGCTCTACGATCTGGGCCAGGCGTACCGCAAGGCCGGCCAGGCGGCGCCGGCGCTGTCGAGCTATGAGCAGTTTCTCGCCGCGGCGCGCGAGCTCTCACCGGGCATGCAGGCGGGCGTGCGCAGCTACATGAACCAGCTGCGCGCCTCGCTCGGCAAGCCGGCGTCCGGGGCATTTACGCCGCCCAAGGTGATGCCGGATCTGCTCGACCCGGCGCTCGGGCCGCGGCCCACCGCTGCGGCGCCCAAGCTGGCGATAGTTGCCCCGGGCCCCGCGGCCCCCGCCTCTCC
>DAOMZC010001231.1:0-2183 GCA_035437965.1 Pseudomonadota bacterium | reverse complement strand
ATGGCGAGCCGCATGGCGCTGCCCAGGCTGCTGGCGGGGCTCTTCGTGATGCAGCCGGGCGAGACGCTCTCGCAGCCGCAGATCGTCATCCACCTGGACGAGCAGCGCGCCGACATCTTCGACGGCGCGGCGCTGGTCGCGCAGTCCTCGGTGTGCACCGGCCGGCGCAGCCACAAGACGCCGCCCGGCCAGTACGCGATCCTGGAGAAGATCCCCGAGCATGTCTCCAGCCGCTACGGCGACTACCTGGACGACCGCGGCCAGGTGGTGGCGGCCAACGTCGACCTGCTCGGCACCCCGCAGCCCGTCGGCACGACGTTCCGCGGCACCCCGATGCCCTACTTCCTGCGCATCCTGGGCGGCATCGGCATGCACGCCGGCCCCCTGCCCGGCTACCCGGACTCCCACGGCTGCATCCGCTTCCCCGACTTCGTCGCCTATCGCCTGTTCGCCGCCGCGCCGCTCGGGACGCCGGTGACGGTGGTCCAGTAGCGGGCGGGTGGGCCGCGCCGACGTGATATAAGACGCCCAGCAATGCAGAAGAACGTACCCAGCGGGAAGACCCGCGAGCTGAGTTCAGTGCCGCTCCTCACCTGGCTGCTGTCGCTGTGGCCGCAGCGGTTCGAGCTGCGCATCGCCCGCCGCTACCTCCTGCGGCGCCGGTCGAGCCGGCTCGTGCAGGTGCTCTCGGTGCTGCTCATGCTGGGCCTGGGCGGGCTCGCCGCCCACTACTTCCTGCCCGCCGCGCCGCCCTCGGCGGAGATCGCGTTCCTGCTGCTCATCACGGCGCTGTCGACGGTGACGGTGCTGCTGCTGAACTTCCTGTCGGTCTTTAGCACGGTGGCGGTGGTCGGCGTCATGCTGGGCGTCGCGGCGCTGACCGTGGTGATGGCGGTGACCTCGGGCTTCCAGAGCGAGATCCGCGACCGCGTCATTGGCCTGAACGCCCACATCCTCATCCTCAAGTACGGCACCGACTTCCAGGAGTACGAGGAAGTCGCCAAGATGCTGGAGAAAAACCCCGAGGTGGTGGCCACCTCGCCGTTTGTCTATAACGAGATGCTGGTCGCCAAGGAGGGGGCGCTGTCCTCTGGGGTGCTGGTCAAGGGCATCGACCCGCTGCGGGCGCCGAAGGTGGTGGATCTGCAGCAGTGGCTGCTGCCGCTCAAGGACGGCAGTCGGCCGCAGCTGTCGGCGCTGCAGCTGGAGCAGGCGGCCAGTGACGGTGGGCCGCCGCTGCCCGGCGCGTTTATCGGCAGCGAGCTGGCGCGCAAGCTCAAGCTGCGGGTCGGCGACCGCCTGCGCCTCATCGCCCCACTGGTGGGCCTGGACATGCTGACCGGCGACGAGCCCAAGGGGCGCGAGGGCCCGCCGCCGCACGCCCAGGAGTTCCGCCTGGCCGGGGTCTTCATCGCCGGCTTCGACGAGTACGATCGGCGCCTGGTGATCGTCGGGCTGCCGCGCGCCCAGGACCTGGTCGGCCAGGGCAACGTCGTCACCGGCATCGAGCTGCGCTGCCGCCAGGTCGAGCGGGCGCGCCTGCTCGGCGGCGAGCTGGTCAAGGCGCTGAGCGGCGGCGCCTACCGGAGCCTGGACTGGGAGGAGCTCAACCACAACCTGTTCACCGCGCTGGCGCTGCAGAAGGCGGTGCTGACCCTGGTGCTGTTCCTCATCATCCTGGTGGCGGCGTTCAACATCGTCGCCAGCCTGACGATGATGGTGATCGACAAGACGCGCGAGGTGGCGATCCTCAAGGCGATGGGGGCCTCGGCGCCGTCCATTGCCTCGGTGTTCCGGGTCGCCGGGATGGTGATCGGGCTGCTCGGGACGCTGCTCGGGGTGGGCATGGGGCTTCTGACCTGCGGGATCGTGCGCCGGCTGAACTACCTGCTCGACGCCAAGGTCTACATGATCGACAAGCTGCCGGTGCAGCTCTCGCCGCGCGAGATCCTGTGGACGAGCGGAGTGACGGTGCTGATCTCGCTGGTGGCGACGCTGTATCCCTCGCTGCGCGCCGGCCGTATGCGTCCGGTCGACGGGCTGCGCGAAGAGTAGGCGCTGCTAGCGGGGCTCGCCGGCGGGGACCGGGATGAGCTTCTGGGCGGCGCTCAGGCGGGAGATCAGGCTCTGGGTGGGGGCGGTGCGGTGGAGGCGGAACAGGCTCGTTGCGGCGCGCAGGTAGT
>DAOMZC010001230.1:0-2185 GCA_035437965.1 Pseudomonadota bacterium | reverse complement strand
AGCTCATCACCTCGGCCGAGGGCGGCATGGTGACCACCAACGACCCCGAGCTCGCCGAGCGCCTGGCGCTCTTGCGCACCCACGGCATCACCCGCGACGAGCGGCACATGGCCGCGGCCAGCGAGGGGCCGTGGTACTACGAGCAGGTCGAGCTAGGCTTCAACTACCGACTGACCGACCTGCAGGCGGCGCTGGGCGAGAGCCAGATGCGGCGGCTGCCGGAGTTCCTCGACCGCCGGCGCCAGCTCGTCCGCCGCTACCGCGAGCTGCTCGCCGACTTCCCGCTCACCCTGCCCGACGCCGCGGCCGACGCCGACTCGGCCTGGCACCTATTCGTCGTGCGGGTGGCGGCGGCGCAGCGGCGGCGGATCTTCGAGTCGATGCGCGCCGCCGGCATCGGCGTCAACGTCCACTACATCCCGGTCCACCTGCAGCCCGACTACCGCCAGCTCGGCTTCGTGCCGGGGCAGTTCCCCGAGGCGGAGCGCTACTATAAAGAGGCGCTGACGCTGCCGCTCCACGCCGCCCTCACCGACGACGAGCAAGCGCGCGTCGTCGCCGCCCTGGCGCAGGCCCTGGAGCCGGCCCAAAAATGATCGTCGCGGTCATCCCGGCGCGCGGCGGCAGCAAGCGCATCCCGCGCAAGAACATCGGCGACTTCTTCGGCCAGCCCATCCTCGCCTACTCGATCCAGGCGGCGCAGCGCAGCCGCTTGTTCGACCGCATCCTCGTGTCTACCGATGACGAGGAGATCGCCGCGGTCGCCCGCAAGTGGGGCGCCGAGACGCCTTTTCTGCGACCGCCGGCGCTGGCCGACGACCACACCGGGACCAACGCGGTGGTCAAGCACGCCCTGGGCTGGCTCGCCGCAGAGGGCCAGCCGGCCCGCTACGCCTGCTGCATCTACGCCACCGCGCCGTTCCTCCAGCCCGAGTACCTGCGCGAGGCCCACGCCAAGCTCGTCGCCTCGGGCAAGTCGTTCGTGTTCTCGGTGACCCCGTTCGCGGCGCCGGTGCAGCGGGCGCTGCGCCTGACCGCCGCCGGCGAGATCGAGGCGCTGCAGCCGCAGTACCGTCAGGTCCGCTCGCAGGATCTGGAGCCCGCCTACCACGACGCCGGCCAGTTCTACTTCGGCACCGCCGAGGCGTTCGCGCGCGACGAGATCCTGTTCTCCAGCGCGGCGCTGCCGGTCATCCTCCCCCGCTACCTGGTGCAGGACATCGACACCGAGGAGGACTGGCGCCGGGCCGAGCTCATGTACCGGGCCTTTTGGGGCGGCGCGGACGGTGCCGCATGAGGGTCGCGTTTCGCGCCGACGCCTCGGTGCAGATCGGCTCCGGGCACGTCATGCGCTGCCTGAGCCTCGCCGATGAGCTCCGGGCGCGCGGCGCCGAGACTTACTTTGTCGGGCGGGCGCTGCCCGGGCAGCTGGGGGCGCTCATCCGCGAGCGCGGCCACCTCGCGGCGCTGCTCCCGCCGCCGGCGCCGCTGGCGCTGCTCCCGTCGGCGCCGGCCGAAGAAGAGGGCGACGCCGCGCCGGCGCATGCCGAGTGGCTCGGGGTGCCCTGGCCGCAAGACGCCGCCGACACCGCGCGGGCCCTGCAGGCGGCCGGCGACTTCGACTGGCTGGTGGTCGATCACTACGCGGTGGACGCGCGGTGGGAGAACAGCCTGCGGCGGACCGGGCGCAGCACCCTGGTGATCGATGATCTGGCGGATCGGCCGCACGACTGCGACCTGCTGCTCGATGTGAACCTGCAAGAGCCGGAGGGCCGCTACGCCGGCCTGGTGCCGGCCTGGTGCCGGCAGCTTCTCGGTCCGCAGTATGCGCTGTTGCGGCCGCAGTTCGCCGCTGCCCGTCCCGCGCCGGCGCGCCGGGATGGCCGGGTGGCGCGGCTCCTCATCTTCTTTGGCGGCAGCGACCACGACAACCTGACCGGACAGGCGCTGACCGCGCTGGCCCAGCTCGGCCGCGCCGACCTTGCCGTGGACGTGGTGCTGGGCACCAGCAACCCCAGGCGCGGCGAGCTGGAGGCGCTGTGCGCTCCCCTGCCGCAGGTGACCTGCCACTTCAACGCGGACATGGCGGCGCTGATGGCCGCCGCCGACCTTGCCATCGGCGCCGCCGGCGTGACCACCTGGGAGCGCGCCTGCCTGGGGCTGCCGGCGCTGGTCGTCACCATCG
>DAOMZC010001229.1:0-2186 GCA_035437965.1 Pseudomonadota bacterium | reverse complement strand
CAGGTTGCTCACCCGCGCCCGCTCCAGGCTCGATCGCGCCTGACCGAGCAGGGTCTGAAACAGGGCTTCGGTGCGCTCGAAGCTGCCGTTCAGATACTCGCACTCCGCAAGCTCGATGTGGAGGTCGAAGCACAGCGCGTACGCGGTGGACCAGCCGGCGGGCCCAAGGAGCGCGATGCCGGCGCTGAGATAGCTGGCGGCTCCGTGATAGGCTGTAGCGGCCTTGGCCCGCATTCCTGCGCGCAGATCGTAGCGCACGAGCTCCAGCCGCTCTGCCGGGTCGCGGATCAGCGCGGAGCCGAGGTTCAGGTGCATGACCAGCGAGAACAGCTGCTCGCTGTTGCCGTCTCCGTCGCCGCGTCCGAGCAGGTGGCGGCCGATACTCAGGTGGATCTGCTGCCGCTCCGCTTCAGTCGCCAGCTCGTAGGCCGCCTGGCGCACGCGGTCATGGAGGAACTTGTACTTGACGTCCAGGTGGGAGCCCGTGCCCTCGGCGAGCGCCGGCTGTATTCCGGACTCACGCTGGTTCAAGAACCGATACGCCGCATCGAGCGGCAGGACCAGACCTTCCTGCAGAGCCGCCCAGAGGTCGTCGGCCACGCTCCCGACAGGCTGCGCGGCGATGCGCGCGAGCGTCTTGATCTCGAAGGTAGAGCCGATGCACGCGGCGAGCATCAGCGCGCGCTTGGTGCCAGCCGAGAGGCGGCCCAGCTTGCCGGCCATGAGCTCGGCGACGTTGTCGGTGATGCCGGCGGCTTCGATGCCGGCCAGGTCCCACCGCCAGGACTTCTGCTCGCGGTCGAAGAACAGGAGCTCGCTGCGGTAGAGCTCGAGCAGGAACTGGCTGAGGAAGAACGGGTTGCCCTGGGTCTTGCCGAGGGCCAGCCGGGCCAGCGGCTCGACGCGCGCCGGGTCGGTATTCAAGGCGTCCGCCAGGAGCGCCAGGACCTCCGGCAGGCCGAGCGGCACCAGGCTGAGGGTCTCGACGGTCGCGCCGCTCCGCTTGATCTCAGCAAGCGCGAGCGGCAGGCGGTGCCGCGAGTCGATCTCGTTGTCGCGGTAGGCGCCGATGAGGAGCAGGTGGCTGCTCTGCGGATCGCCGAGCAGGATCTGCAAGAGGCGCAGCGAAGCGGAGTCGGCCCACTGCAGGTCATCCAGGAACAGAATGAGCGGATGCTCTGCGGTGGCGATGACGCGCAGGAAGTTCTGGAAGGTCAGGGCGAAGCGGTTCTGCGACTCGCTCGCCGCAAGCGCCGCCACCGGTGGCTGCGGACCGATGACGAGCTCCAGCTCGGGAATCAGATCGATCAGCAGCCGTCCGCTGCTGCCGACGGCCGCCAGCAGCCGGTCGCGCCACCTTTGAAGGACGCTCTGCGGCTCCCCGAGCAGCTGCCGGATGAGCTCCGAGAACGCCCGCGCCACCGGCTCATAGGGGACGCCGCGGCTGAGCGGATCGAACTTGCCGGCGATGTAGTAGCCGCCGCGCTGGGCGATGCCGCGATGGATCTCGGAGATGAGTGACGACTTCCCGATGCCTGAGTAGCCGCTGACGAGCAAGAGCTCGACCGCGCCCTGGCTTGCGCGCGTATAGGCCGCCAGCAGCGCCGCCACCGCGCTCTCGCGCCCGTAGAGCCGCTGCGGGATCTGCAGCTCGTAGGTGAAGTCGTGCTTCGCGAGCGGAAAGGGGTCGACGCGGCCCGTCCGCTGCAGGCGCGCAAGGGCTTCTGCGAGGTCGGCCTGGACCCCCTGGGCGCTCTGGTAGCGATCCTCCGCGTCTTTGGCGAGGAGCCGCATGCAGAGCTCCGAGACGACAGGCGGCACCTCGGGAGCGCGCAGGTGCGGCGCGGTAGGTGTGCGGGCGATGTGGCTGTGGATGAGCTCCAGCGGATCCGTGCTGACGAACGGCAGCACTCCGGTCAAGAGCTCGTAAAGCGTCACGCCGAAAGAGTAGAGATCGCTGCGGCGGTCCAGCCGGCGGTTCATGCGCCCGGTCTGCTCGGGCGACACGTAGGCCAGCGTGCCCTCCAGGTCATCCGGGCGGATGGCTTGCTGCAGCTCCTGCGAAAGACGGGTCGCGATGCCGAAATCAAGCAGGCAGACAAGGCCGGTGGCAGGATCGAGGAGGATGTTCTGTGGCTAAATGTAACGTTCGAGAGAAGGCCCCTGAAATAACCTTCCGCGGCAGC
>DAOMZC010001228.1:0-2199 GCA_035437965.1 Pseudomonadota bacterium | reverse complement strand
CGAGCCGCGGCCCGGCCCGCCGCGGCCCGGCCTGCAGCGGTCGGCACCGCCGATTGCCCCCGCCGTCCTTGCCGCCCTCCTCCCCGAGCTTGCCAAGCGGCAGCTGCGCGCCGTCACCCTGGACGAGCTCCTGGGGCTACCGCCCGGGCCCCCGCCGGCGCTGTAATTGGCGCGTACCTGCGCGGAATTTCGCGCGAGCTGCCTATGGGGTTGACGGCGCCCGCAGCGTAGGGTTTTTATTGAGATAAATGAAAATAGGTCTGGGCTGTGCATTAGGCCCCTGCAGGGGGGTAGGGGGGCGAAGGCGGCGGCGCTCGCAACAGTGCGCGCGCGCCTCCGGAGGCGCCTCGCGCGCGGCGGCGGGCGGGCTAGCAGCGTCGGGCTTTCGCATGCTCCTGGGCGTGCTCGGCGGTCTGGGGTTGGTCCTTATGGCCGGCTGTCATCAGCGCGAGGCGACCGCCAAGCGGGTCCCGGTGCTCTACGTGCCCCCGAACCCGCCGACCGAGGAGCCGCCGCCGGCGCCGCTGCTCATCCCCGAGGCGCCGACGCCGCCCAGCCGGCCGCCGGAGCCGAGCGCCCAGCACGCCCCGCCGGACAACGTCCCGCTCTCCACGGCGAGCACCGAGATCCCGTGCGAGGTGGCGCCGCCGCCGGGCATGGTCTGCATCCCCGGCGGCCCGTTCTGGCGCGGCAACGACAACGCCAAGGCCGACGAGCGCCCGCGCACCCGCGTCGTGGTGTCGCCGTTCTTCATGGACACCTACGAAGTCGATAACCAGCAGTACTTCCGCTGCGTCGAGGCGGGGGCCTGCGATCCGCCGATCAAGTACTACCCGACGTTCGCCAAGCCCAAGCAGCCGGTCGTCGCCGTGAGCTGGTTCGAGTCCGACGCCTACTGCCGTTTCGCCGGCAAGCGCCTGCCCACCGAGGCGGAGTGGGAGAAGGCGGCCCGCGGGCCCGAAGGCGAGGTCTACCCCTGGGGCAACGAGCCGCCGAACTGCGACAAGGCGGTCTACGAGGAGCCGCTCGGCGCCAAGGGCTGCGGCACCGGTCTGACCTCCAACGTCGGCAGCCGGCCGGTGGGCCGCTACGGGCTTTATGACATGGCCGGCAACTCCTGGGAGTGGGTCGAGGACTGGAAGAGCGACTGCTACCTCGGCTGCAAGAACGAGTGCGGCGCCGACTGCATGGGACCCGACCCGCGCGGCCCGTGCGGCGGTGGCAGCAAGAACTGCCCCGGCCGCCACGAGAAAGTCCTCAAAGGCGGCTCGTGGTACTTCACCGGCGACCGCATGCGCGGCGCCGAGCGGCGCGGCGTGTCCCCCAGCAACCGCGGCCCGCACCGCCTCGGCTTCCGCTGCGCCCAGAGCATCCAGCGCTAACCGGCTGCGGCAAAATTACTACGCGACCCGAGCTCGGGTCCGGCCGTGCTCCCCGCCAGGAAGCTGCTCCGCGCGGCCTAGCACGAGCTCGGGCTGCTCGCTCCGTTTTGCCACGGCCTGGTAACGCCGGTCCCGCTCCGGCGGCTAGTCGCGCGGCTTCACGAACGTCGTTGGGAGCAGGCCGCGGAAGCGCAGCGCCCACTCGCTCGCTTCCTGGGTGTGGCGACCTTCGGGGAGGAGGTCTTTGTAGCGGCCGAGTGCGCGGAGCCGCTCGGCCTCGGTGGTCAGGCTCTGGCCCCACGACACGACGGTCGAGAACAGGCCGTCGTCGACCTCCCAGTCGGGCAGCATCTGCTCGGCGCGGTCGAGCTGCAGGGCGCGCTCGTAGGACGCCACCGACTCTTCAAAGCGCCCAAGAAGGGACAGCGCGCGCGCCCGATCGTGGGCGGGCTCGGGGCTGTCCGGGTCCTGCGCGGCGTGCTTGTCGGCGGCCGCGACCGCCTCTTCGTACTCGCCGCGCTGGATGAGGCGCTGGGCGAAGGTGACTCCGTAGTTATCTGCCATGTCCGCACCCTACTTTACGAAAGCCGCGGTGTCACGCAGACCCGCAAGGGCAGGCCCGACGGACTTGGCGGAGTGTGATAAGCAATAAGGATGGCGGGAAAGTCACAGCCTCCAGGTCCGGCCGTCGTATCGGCTGTCGCACCGGTCGCCGCATCGGTCGCCGCATCGGTCGCCGGACCGGCCGCCGGACCGGCCGCCGGACCGGCCGCCGGACCGGCCGTCGCACCGGCCGCCGCACCGGCCGTCGCACGGG
>DAOMZC010001227.1:0-2201 GCA_035437965.1 Pseudomonadota bacterium | reverse complement strand
GGACCGACTTTGCCCCCGCGGGCCTTATAGGTATCAAGGAGGCTCAGCGCGCACGAAAGCCCCGCGCCCCCGCCCCCGATGACCACCACGCGGGTGCCCTGGTCCTTCATGCGGAGTCCCCGGCGGAACGAGTCGCGGCGCCCAGCCGGTGGACCATCTCGACCAGCGCCTGGACGTGGGGCACCGGGGTCTCGGGCAGGATGCCGTGGCCGAGGTTGAATATGTGGCCGCGCGGCGGCGCCTCGGCGAGGATCTTGCGCACCCGCCGCTCGAGCTCGGGGACCGGGCCGAACAGCACCATCGGGTCCAGGTTGCCCTGCACCGCCCGGCGATCGTCAGGTCCGCCGATGCCGAGCCGCGTCCGCGCCGTCCCGAGCGGCAGCCGCCAGTCGAGCGCGAACACGTCCGCCGGCAGCTTGCCGACCTCCTCCAAGAGCGCGGCGCCGCCGTTGGCGAAATAGATGAGCGGCACCCCGAGCGGCCGCAGCGCGGTGAGCACCCGCTGCAGGTAGGGCGCGGCGAAGGTCGTAAAGTCCTCGACGCCCAGCACGCCCACCCACGAGTCGAACAGCTGCAGCGCCTGCGCCCCCGCCGCGACCTGGCCGCGCAGGTAGGCGATGACCGTCTCGGTGAGCTTGTCGAGCAGGGCATGCGCCTGCTCGGGCGCGGCGAACAGCAGCTTCTTGGTCGCCACGAACTGCTTGCCGGTCTGCCCCTCGACCGCGTAGGTGAGCATGGTGAACGGCGCGCCGGCAAAGCCGATGAGCGGCACTCGCCCCGCGAGCTCGCGCCGGCACAGCCGCACCGCCTCCATGACGAACCCGCACTCGGCCGCCGCCGGCACCCGCAGCGCCGCGATCTCGTCGCCCGAGCGCACCGGGCGGACCTTGGGCCCCTCCTCGGTGAACGCCAGCGGCAGCCCCATCGCCTCCAGCGGAATGAGGATGTCCGAGAACAGGATCGCGGCGTCCACCCCCAGCCGCTCGATCGGCTGCACGGTGACCTCGCAGGCGAGCTCCGGCGTCTTGCACAGCGTCAGGAAATCCCCGGCGCGCGCCCGCGTCCGCTGGTAGTCGGGCAGGTAGCGGCCCGCCTGGCGCATGATCCAGATTGGGGTGGTGTCCACCGGGGCGCCGGCGCACGCCAGCAGGAATCGATTAGCCTGGTTCTTAAGGGGCTCAGTCATCTCGCAGGCCATTATCTAGCATTTTGGCCAGATTGCTCTGGTCAGTTTGCCACGCCGGACTCGCCACGCCAGATTCTTTGCGCTAACCGGGCAACGCCGGATTGCCCGGTCCGCTCCGGTTGCCGGCGCCGCTAAGCGACTTTGCACTACCTTGGGCTACTTCGCGGTCCGCGAGTTTTGTGAATAGAAATGCCCATGTTGAGTGAGGCCTTTTTATATCCTCGTAATCTCAGCCGTTTGCCGGTTTGCCGCGATAAGCGGCGGCGTGGGGGTCAATCCCGCAGACGGCTGAAGACGCGATTGACAGCGCCAGCGCCGACGCCAAATACTATTCAGCGTGAGCGCGGAAAACTCTGGCGTCCGACTCGAGCCGGCGCAAGGTGGGCTGGCGATCCGGTTCCAGCTTCAGTACGGCGATGTGGACGCCTTCATCCGCGGCTACGCGGTCAACCTGTCGCCGGCGGGCATGTTCATCGCCTGCCGCGAGCCGCCGGCGGTCGGCACGACGCTGCAGTTCGAGGTCGTGCTGGCCGATGGGCGGCCCGTCGTGCGCGGCGAAGGCCAGGTGGTGTGGACGACCGGCGCGGCGGCGCATGGCGGCGCGGCGGCGGCCGACGCGGTCCCGCTGTGCGGCTTCGGCCTGCGCTTTGACCGGCTCACCGCGGCAAGCCGCGCGGTAGTGGCGCAGGTGCTCGCCCACAAGGCCGCCCACCCGGAGCAGTTCTTCGCCCCGCTCGCCGACCCCTACGCGGGCAGCGGCTCTCCTGCGGGGCTGCCGCCCGCCTGGGTGCCACCCGTCCCCCCGGCGTCCGCCTCCCCGGCACTCACCTCCCCGGCGCCCGCCTCCACTGCCCCTGCTTCCCTTTTGCCCGCCGCGGTCCCGGCCGCTCCTGGCGATACGCCGCGCGCCTTTCCGCTGCCCCCGTCCAGCCCGTTTGCCGGATCGCCCGCTGACGAGGAAGCCGCGCTCCAGGCGCTGCTCCGGTCCGCGCCCCGGACGCCGCTGCCCGCTCCG
>DAOMZC010001226.1:0-2206 GCA_035437965.1 Pseudomonadota bacterium | reverse complement strand
CCCGACCCCGCCCGAGCCGACTCAGGCGGTCAAGCCCGAGCCCGCGAAGCCCGAGCCTGCGAAGCCCGAGCCCGCGAAGCCCGAGCCCGCAAAGCCCGCCGCGGTCAAGCCCGAGCCCGCAAAGCCCGAGCCCGCAAAGCCCGCCCCCGCAGCGACGCCGCCGAGCGGCACCGCAGCCGAGACCACGCCGGCCGCCAAGCCGACGCTCTCGCTGGATGAGCTGCGCAAAAAGATCGGCGAGGACATCCCCCGTGGCTTCGACGACCAGATGGAGCTCGCCCAGCGCCTCGTCGAGCGCTACAAGTACGACTCGGCGCAGGCGCTCTACGAGTACATGCTGAGCTACGCCAGCGCCGTGCCGGCCATCCACAACGGCCTCGGCACCTGCGCGTTCGAGAAGAACCGCGGCGACGAGGCCATCCAGCACTACCGCGACGCCCTGGAGCGCCGACCCAACTACTCCGCCGCGGTGTTCGGCCTGGCCAAGAGCTACCACCGGCTCAAAAACGACAAGGAGCAGGCGCTGACCTATTACAAGAAGTACCTGGAGCTAAACCCCAAGGGCTCGGCGGCGGCGATTGCTCGCGAAGCCATCGCCAAGCTCGAGGGCCAGCCGCCCGCTCCCGCCGCTCCGCCGCCCCCTGCGCCTTAGTCCGCGCCGACGCGCCGCAAGTTGTGCTAGAACTCCCGAAAAACTTCTCCGGAGCCTCCGGAGGGGACTGCAGCGCCCCCGCGCGCCAGAAGGAGCGAGCCCCCATGAGCCTGAACAAGCCGTCGGAAGCAGAAGAGGAATATTTCGCTCGCGAAGAAGCTGCCCGTCGCCAGCGCGCTGCGCTCGAGCACAACCAGCAGCTCGCCGCGGCCGAGCGCGAGCGGCTCAAGCAGCTGCACTTCATGAAGTGCCCCAAGTGCGGCATGGACCTCGCAGAGACCAGCTTCCGCGGCGTCACCATCGACAAGTGCTACAGCTGCGGCTACCTCGGCTTCGACGACAAAGAGCTCGAGCTGCTCCTCGGCCACGAACACCCGAACCTGTTTCAGAACATCGCCAATATCTTCAGGAACCGCAGCACCTAGCAGGCTGCGGCAAAACGTAGCGAGCGGCCCGCGTTCGGGTTCGGGCGCGCGGAGCAGCCTCCTGGCTGTGAGCACGGTCGGACGCGAAATCGGGTCGCGCAGTAGTCTTGCCCCAGCCTGCTAGCGCGGGCCTGGGGTCGGCCCGGCGACCGGCAGCGAGACGGTGAAGCACGCGCCCTGATCCGAGCCTGCGTCGACGGCGATCGTCCCGCCGTGGCGGCTGACGATGCCGTGCACGATCGACAGGCCCAGCCCCGAGCCGCTGCTCGCATCTTTGGTCGTGAAGAACGGGTCGAAGATGCGCAGGCGGACCTCGGGCGGGATGCCGGCGCCATTGTCGCGGACGGTGACCTGCACCCGCTCGCCGTCGCGCGCCGTCTGCAGCGCGAGCCGTGGGCGGTAGTCTGCGGGCGCGCTCGCGGCCCGCGCGCCCACGGCGTGGAAGGCGTTGCTGAGCAGGTTGATGAAGACCTGCTGCAGCTGCCCGGCGTGGGCGAAGATGAGCGGCAGCTCGGCGAACTCGCGGGTGATCGCGACGCCGGGCTTGGCCGGGTGCTGCACCAGCTCCAGCGCCTCGGCGAGGATCTGGTGCACGTCGGCCGGTGCGAACGCCTTGGGCTCGCGGTCGGCGTAGCTGTGCAGGGCGCGCACGATCTCGGAGGTCCGGCGGGTGCCGCGCTCGATGACGCGCAGCATGTCGGGCAGCTCGCGCAGCGTCTCGGCGGTCGCTTCGCCGGGGTGCCCGGGCGCCGCCAGCTCGCTCAGCGCCTCGCGCAGCGGCGCCGCCATGTTGACCACGGCGTTGATCGGGTTATTGATCTCGTGGGCGATGCCGGCGACCAGGCGCCCGATCGAGGCCAGGTGCTCGGTGTGCAGCAGCGCGTCCTGGGTCTTCTGCAGGTTGGCGAGCGCCCCCCGCAGCTCCTCGTTGCGGCGCTGGAGCTCGACGGTGCGGGCCGAGACCTGCTGCTCGAGCAAGAGCTGCGCGTGGGCAGAGGACAAGAGGCGCTCGCCGAGCGCGCGCTGCATGGCGGTGAGCGCCACGGCCAGGCGACCGATCTCATCCCCCTCGCTGTCGATGTCCGGGATTAGCAGCTGCTCCCCGCCAGCGGCGACGAGCCGCCGGGCG